>AEPR01000407.1 GCA_000195205.2 Oxalobacteraceae bacterium IMCC9480
TCAGCGTGGTCGGATCATGGATCGTAAAAAACACCTCCAGCAGTTCGCGGTAGCTGACGACGCTATTGTCAAAGCTGATCCGGACGACTTCGGCATGGCCGGTGGTGCCGTTGCATACGGCTTCGTAGCTCGGATTGACGACGCTGCCGCCGGTATAACCGGACTCGACTGCCAGCACGCCATTGAGTTGCTGGTACACCGCTTCGGTACACCAGAAGCAGCCTCCGCCTAATGTTGCCATTTCTGTAGCCATGTTCGCTCCTTCTGTTTTGAGCACTGACTTTAACGCAAACCAGGGCAATCCGCAGTCAACCCGCTTTTTCGGCATAATGTCGCAACTCTCAGGAAGCCCGATGCCATTACCCATTCAAAACCCCGTCACGACGCCGTTCGATAGCCGCCATTTTCGTCATGCACTTTCGCAGTTTGCCACCGGCGTCACCGTCATCACGACCCGCACTGCCGATGGCACGATGCTGGGCCTGACCGCCACCTCATTCAACTCGGTATCCCTGCAGCCACCGCTGGTGCTCTGGAGCCTCGGCAGCTCAGCCAGCAGCATGGCAGGGTTCAATGACAGCACCCATTACGTGATCAATGTGCTGGCCGCTGACCAGTCGCTGCTGGCCAACCGTTTCGCCAGTCGCATCGAGGACAGGTTCGCTGGCCTGGAACTGGATTTTTCGGCGACCGGCCAGCCGGTCCTGCGCGGCGCCGTGGCCTGGTTCGAATGCAGCAACCGCAGCCGCTATCCGGAAGGCGACCATGTGATTTTTGTCGGTGAAGTCACGCATTGCGAAGTGGGCTCAGGTGCGCCGCTGGTCTATTACGGTGGCGCTTATTGTTCGGCGAGTGCGCTGCCGGCGGCCTAGGCGCTGCAATAAAAAAAGCGCTGCAGGCGGATCGCCTGCAGCGCTTTTTCTTTGCTGCTGCGCGGGTTAGCGCAGCAGCCTGTTCAGAACTTGTAGCCGACTGAAATACTGAAAGCCACCGGATCGAGCTTGGTGTCGATGGTGCGCTTGGTGCCGGAAGAATCCAGCGTGGCCGTGGTCTTCAGGTAGGTCTTGACCAGTGCCGAATCAATGAACCAGCGGTCGTTGATTGCATAGGTCGCGCCTATCTGCGGCGAAATACCGAACTTTGCCTCGATGTCGACGGTGGTCGGACCCAGCAATGCCACCAGCGTTGAACTCGCATGCGCATCACGAAAATAGGCATAGGTCACGCCCAGCCCGACATACGGACGAAACCGTGCGGTCGGCTCGAGCAAGCGGTACTGCACGAACAAGGTAGGCGGCAGTTGCTGGACGTCGCCGATCTTGCCGACGCCGTTGATCGTGCCCTTGCCCACCATGTCATGGCGGTACGGCAAACCGAGCACCAGCTCGGTCGAGATGTTATCCGTGATCATGTAAGTCGCCGCGACAATCGGTGCATACGCACTGTTGACATCGACCTTCACGCCACCCAGACCGGGACCGCTCAGGTCGCCGCTATGGACCATCGGCGTGATCAGGTTTTCACCGACTTTGACCATCCATTGGCCGGCCGACTGGGCCGATGCCGGCAGGGCTGCCGTGCCGAGTGCAGCAACAGCCACCACGGCAAGCAGCCGGGGCAAAGCAAATACGGATTTGTTCATGTGTCTTCTCCAGTTCGAGCAATGCTCGTTGTGTGTTGTTCTCTACGGGCGGCAGATGTCGCTATCGCCGATCAGAACCAGCCTTTTTTCGCCAGTTGCAGCGTGACGTAATCGGCGAACAGGCGATGACCGAAGATGGTCGGATGGACCGAGTCGGCAAACAGGAAGCCGGCATTGGCGCTCGGGATCAGCGTGCTGGCATTGCAGAACAGCGATGACCCGCCTGGCAGTTTGGTCAGATCACATGCCGGCACAGTGAAGTTGGTGACGCCGTACTGGACCGAGTTGGTGAACACGTCCTTGTTGGCGGCGTTGGCATCGACCACCACCACATCGAGTGCCAGGTCAGTGACCGCTTTCTGGAAAGTCGCATTGAAGGTGTTGACCAGACCGGTCAGCAGCGCCCGTCCGTCGGCAGTCGTCGATGCACCGTAGGGTGTTGCCGCGCTATCCGGCAGGTTCATCACGACGACGTATTTGGCCCCCTTGGCGAGGATCTTGTCGCGCACGTAACCGGCCAGTTCAGTGGCTGCCGTCGCCATTGCCAGTCCGGCGGTTTGCTGGGCAGCCTGTGCAGCAGCACCAACGCTGGCGGCAGTCGCGCCTGGTGCTGCGCTGGCGTTACCGATGACGGCGGCGACATAGCCGGCCTGGTAAAACACGTCATTGTTACCGCCATAAACGAACACCAGGTCGGTTGGCTTGTAGCTGGCATTGGCCGCCAGGTGATTGTCCATCTGGGTTTTCATCGGGATCGTCAACGCGCCGGTGTCATGACCGATGCCATTGATGCTGGTGACGCGCGAACCACCCTGGCCATAGGCCGTGCAACTGGTTTTCGGACAGGTCACGCTGGTGGTGGCATAGCCCACCACGTTAGGCGTGATTGTCAGGTTGAGCTTGGCCGCAATATCTTCGATCCAGATCGGGCCGGGGTTGGTGGTGAACTTGCCGCCGGTCGGCAGACCGGTAGCGGGATTGATCGTGGCCGGTGCATACGAGCCGGCATCGCTGAGGCTGTCACCAAACGAAATGACCGCACTGAATTGTGGTTTGGAAGGACTGCCGGTGCTGCCGCCGCCACAACCGGCGAGGACGGCGAGGGAAAGAACAGCGGCGGATAGCTTGAACTGTTGCATTGCGTGTCTCCTTTAAAAGGCTTTTATAACGAACGAAAAACTCCACAAAAACGCACGTGTGTTCTTTTAATTTCGGACGAGTATGTCACTGATAACAGTGCTTGACCATACGCAAAGTCCCGTTCGGATAGCCTGAAATTAGAGGAGACGCTCCAGAATGCCTGCCGAGTCGTGGGCCGCCCGACGCAGGCGATCATTGATGGCTTGCCAGTCGGCCGAACCAGGCGGTGCCTCGATCAGGATCAGGTCCGCATCGGCCATGTCGAGCAGACGCAATCCTGCGTAAAGGCCATGGGCATAGCCGGCCGGCGACGACGGCAATTGCAGCGCACCGGCGTGCTGACTATCGCTCCAGTGCAGCAGTGCGACCCGGCGACCGGCCGCCGCCAGTTGCTGCAAGATCTGCGGCAGATCTGCGCTGGCAATCATCGCCACCGGCGTGCGCGGTGCGTAGTGCGCTTCAAGCGTGCCGGAAGCGCGCGGTGCAGCGGCGTCCGGTGCGGCCGGTGCCACGCCGAGTACCTGCGCCAGTTGCAAGGCGGTGATGCGCCCGGGACGCAGCAGTACCGGACCATGCGAGTCCAGCCGCGACAAGTCGATGATGCTCGACTCGATCCCGACTTCGCTCTGGCCGCCATCGAGGATCAGGTCGACCGATCCATCGGTAAATTCATCGCGCACATGCTGCGCGATGGTCGGGCTGACATGGCCGAACTTGTTGGCCGACGGCGCGGCGATACCGCCCTTGCCACCCTTGAAAGCACGCAGCAAAGCTTGCGCCACCGGATGCGATGGACAACGCACGCCGATCGAATTTTGCCCGCCCGCCACTGCAGCCGGGATGTGCGCGGCACGCGGCAGGATCAGCGTCAGCGGACCCGGCCAGAAGGCATCGATCAGGGCCTGCGCCTCGTTGGGAATCGCACTGACCCAGTAGCCCGGGTCGGCTTCCGGTGCCAGATGCACGATCACCGGATGGTTCGAGGGCCGGCCCTTGGCGGCATAGATGCGCGCGATCGCGGCCGGGTTTTCGGCATCGGCACCGAGGCCGTAGACGGTCTCGGTCGGGAATGCCACCAGCCTGCCCTGTTCGAGCAGACCGGCAGCGCGGAGGATGTCATCGTCGTGCGGCAAGCTCACGGATGCGCCTTAGCGTGCAATGCGCAGGATCGCGCACGCTGCCTGCAAGCTCGCTTGCGCCTGGTCCAGCGTCGCTGCGACGAAGGTCACATGGCCCATCTTGCGAGAGGGACGCGGATCGTCCTTGCCGTACAAATGCAGCGATGCACCGGGCAAGGCCAGCACGCGATCCCAGGCCGGCTCGGTCCGTTCGCCGGTGGCAACATCGAACCACAAATCGCCAAGCAGATTGAGCATCACCGCCGGCGAATGCTGGCGCACATCGCCCAGCGTCAGCCCCGCCATGGCCCGCACCTGCTGCGCGAACTGGCTGGTGATGCAGGCATCGATCGTGTAATGACCGCTGTTATGCGGACGCGGTGCCATCTCGTTGACGACCAATGAACCATCGTCGAGGATAAAAAATTCGATGCACAGCACGCCGACATAACCAAGCTGGTCGATGATCGCCAGCGCCGCATCATGGGCCCGCATCGCGCAATCAGCTGACACGTTCGGACCCGGCACGGTGGTGGTGAACAGGATGCCGTCGCGATGGACGTTCTCGGCAATCGGATAGACCACCGATTTGCCATCATGGCCGCGTGCTGCCAGCACCGAGACTTCATAGGCCAGCGGCAGCATTTTTTCGAGCACGCACGGCACGCCGTTCATGCCGGCAAACGCCGTGCGCAATTCAGCGAGCGTCGTGACGCGGGCCTGACCCTTGCCGTCGTAACCGAGGCGCACTGTTTTCAAAATACCGGGCAGTAGCGCATCGGTGACCGTGTCGATATCGCTATCCGCAGCGATCAGCTGGTGCGGTGCCGGCAGCACGCCGGAGCGTGCGGCGCAATCGATGAAGAAGCGCTTCTCGACCATCCGGTCCTGCGCCACCGATACACACGCCGCCGATGGCGAGACACTGGCATGCTGCGCCAGCAAGGCCAGGCTGGCAGCCGGCACGTTTTCGAATTCGGTGGTCACGGCCGCGCATTGCACGGCCAGTTCCTGCAGTGCGCCGGCGTCGTCGTAGCGCGCGACCAGATGCCGGTCGGCCGCATGCGCAGCCGGCGAATCATCGACCGGCTCCAGCACCGCGACCTTGTAGCCCATCGCTTGTGCGGCATGGACGAACATGCGGCCAAGCTGGCCGCCGCCCATCACGCCAAGCCACGTAGCCGGCGTTGCCGATGGAATCAATGCAGGCTGCACGTCGCTCATAACGGCAACACCATCGCCAGCGCGACTTGCGTCTGCGCCGTACGGAATACCTCGAGCTTGGCTGCCAGCGCGTCATCGGTGGTCGCCATCATCGCAATCGCGGCCAATGCCGCATTGGCGGCTCCGGCTTCACCGATGGCGAAGGTCGCGACCGGAATGCCCTTGGGCATCTGCACGATCGACAGCAATGAGTCCTCGCCGCGCAAATACTTCGATGGCACCGGCACGCCGAGCACCGGCACGATGGTCTTGGCCGCCAGCATGCCCGGCAAGTGCGCGGCACCGCCGGCACCGGCGATGATGGCGACCAGGCCGCGCGCACGGGCGCTCTCGGCGTAGGCAAACAACTGGTCCGGCATCCGGTGTGCCGAAATCACCTGCGCCTCATGCGCGATACCAAAATCCTTGAGCATCGCGACCGCATGCTGCATCACGTCCCAGTCGGATGAGGAACCCATCACGACGCCGACTTTTACTGATTCAGTCATCTCAGTCCTCCAGCGTGCCGCCGGTCAGGCGCTCGAGCGCTTCGCGGTATTTGGCACCGGTTTTTGCGATCACGTCGGCTGGCAGGGTCGGTGCCGGCGCGGTCTTCGGCCAATCGGTCAGTGTCTCGAGATAGTCGCGCACGAACTGTTTGTCGAACGACGGCGGCGAGCTGCCCGGCGCGTACGAATCGGCTGGCCAGAAACGTGACGAGTCCGCCGTCAGCACTTCATCCATCAGATACATCGTGCCATCGGCATCGAGGCCGAATTCGAACTTGGTGTCGGCGATGATGATGCCGCGCGTGGCGGCATAATCGGCTGCTGCCTGGTACAAGGCGATACTGACATCGCGCATCTTCGCGGCCAGTTCGGCACCGATGCGCTGCTCCATGTCGGCGAAGCTGATGTTCTCGTCGTGCTCGCCGAGTTCGGCCTTGGCTGCGGGCGTGAAAATCGGTGCGGCCAGCTTGTCGGCCTGGCGCAAACCGGCCGGCAGTGCCACGCCGCAAACCGCGCCGGTAGCCTGGTAATCCTTCCAGCCCGAACCGATCAGATAACCGCGCACGACCGCCTCGACCATGATCGGTTGCAGCCGCTTGGCCACGACCGCACGACCGCGCACCTGATCGATCTCATTGGCTTGCACGACCGATTCCGGCGTCACGCCGGTCAGGTGATTCGGCACGATGGCAGCGAGTTTCTCGAACCAGAAATTCGACATCTGGTTGAGCACACGGCCCTTGGCCGGGATCGCTTCGTTCATGACGACATCAAACGCCGACAGGCGATCCGTCGTGACGATAAGGATCTGGTCGTCGCCGACGGCGTAGTTGTCGCGCACCTTGCCGCGGCCCAGCAGCGGCAGGGACGGGATCTCGGACTGATAAAGACTGGTCATATGTTTTTCCATGAAATCCGGCCGGGGATGCATGCGCAACGCCGGCCGTTAGGTGCCCCGTGGGACAGGTTTCTGTTGATTGATCGACTTACTGAACGATCTGTTTCAGGTCGCCCTGCTTGTATTTTGTTGCCATTTTTTCGAGTGACAACGGGATGATTTTCGAGGCCTGGCCTTCGCAACCGAAGGACAGGAAACGCGACTTGGCCACCAGCATCGCGGCTTCGCGGGCAGGCTTCAGGTAATCGCGCGGATCGAATTTGGATGGATTCTCGAACAGGTAGCGACGGATCGCGCCGGTCATCGCCAGACGGATATCGGTATCGATATTGATCTTGCGCACGCCGTGCTTGATGCCTTCCTGGATTTCTTCGACCGGCACGCCGTAGGTCTCTTTCATGTCGCCGCCGAATTCGCGTATCTCGGCCAACAATTCCTGCGGCACCGAGGACGAACCATGCATCACCAGATGCGTGTTCGGGATGCGCGCGTGGATTTCCTTGATGCGATCAATCGCCAGGATGTCGCCGGTCGGCTTGCGCGAAAACTTGTACGCGCCGTGCGAGGTACCGATCGCAATCGCCAGCGCATCGCACTGGGTCAGGTGGACGAAGTCGGCGGCTTGCGAGACATCGGTGAGCAATTGCTCGCGGGTCATCTTGCCGTCGGCACCGTGGCCGTCTTCCTTGTCGCCCATCATGGTTTCGAGCGAACCGAGTACGCCCAGTTCGGCTTCGACCGTCACGCCGATGGCGTGCGAGAACTCGACCACCTTGCGCGAGACTTCGACGTTGTATTCGTAGCTGGCGACCGACTTGCCGTCTTCATTGAGCGAGCCATCCATCATCACCGACGAGAAGCCGGAGCGGATCGCGGTCATGCAGACCGACGGCGACTGGCCGTGATCCTGGTGCATCACGACCGGGATGTGCGGATAGGCTTCGATGGCCGCTTCGATCAGGTGGCGCAGAAATGGTTCGCCGGCGTATTTGCGGGCACCGGCCGAGGCCTGCATGATGACCGGCGAATTGACCGCGTCGGCCGCACCCATGATGGCGAGCACTTGTTCGAGGTTGTTGACATTGAATGCCGGCAGGCCGTAGCCATTTTCAGCAGCGTGGTCGAGCAGTTGACGCATTGAGACGAGTGGCATGGTGAGACTCCAGAGCTAGTTAAATTTGGTAGTTCAGTGCGCGCCGATCTTGACGATCCGCAGCGCGTTGGTGCCGCCGGCCTGCCCCATCGGCTCGCCCCAGGTGACGACGATCATGTCATCTTTTGCCACCACGCCTTTGGCCAGCAACAAATCCTGGACGTTTTTCAGCATGACGTCGGGGTCGGTTAATTTTTCCAGCTCGAAAGGCCGCACGTTGCGGTACAGCGCGGCCTTGCGCTGGGTCGCCATGCTCGGTGTCATCGCAAAAATCGGGATATCGATGTTGTGCCGGCTCATCCACAGCGGTGTCGATCCCGATTCGGTCAATGCAACAATTGCTTTCACGCGCAGATGATACGCGGTGAACAGCGCGCCATACGCAATCGATTGATCGATCCGGCTAAAAGTCAGGTTCATGAAATCGGCGTCGAGCTTGTAGTCTTCGGATTTTTCGGCTTCGATGCAGATGGCATCCATCGCTTCGACGGTTTCGACCGGATAGCGGCCGGAGGCGGTTTCGGCCGAGGTCATCACGGCATCGGTGCCATCGAGGACAGCATTGGCCACATCCGAGACTTCGGCGCGTGTCGGCACCGCATTGACGATCATCGACTCCATCATCTGGGTCGCGGTGATGGCCAGCTTGTTCGAGGCGCGCGCCATCTTGATCATGCGTTTTTGCAGTGCCGGCACGGCCGCATTGCCGACTTCAACGGCGAGGTCGCCACGCGCGACCATGATGCCGTCGGAGGCGTCGAGGATTTCCTGCAAGACCGGAATCGCTTCGGCCCGTTCGATCTTGGCGATCATCAGCGGCTTGTGGCAATACTGCTCGCCGGCGATGTTGGCCAGCTGGCGCGCCATCATCATGTCGGTCGCGCTTTTCGGAAACGACACCGCCACGTAGTCGGCCTGAATGCTCATCGCCGTCTTGATGTCTTCCATGTCCTTGCTGGTCAGCGCCGGTGCCGACAGCCCGCCGCCCTGCCGGTTGATGCCCTTGTTGTTCGACAGTTCGCCACCGATACGCACCGTGGTGTGGATCGCGCTGCCGACGATCTTGTCGACGATCAGCACGATCAGGCCATCGTTCAACAGCAGCACATCATTGGCGCGCAAGTCGCGCGGCAGCTCGCGGTAATCGAGTCCCACCACATCCTGATTGCCCAGCTGGCAAGCCGCGTCGAGCGTGAAGCTGGCCCCTTTGACCAGCTCGATCTTGCCGTGTTCGAATTTGCCAACGCGGATTTTGGGGCCTTGCAGATCGGCCATGATGGCGATCTCGACACCACAATCGGCCGCTGCCTGGCGCACCAGCGCGGCCCGGTCGATGTGGTCCTGCGCCTTGCCATGCGAAAAATTGAGCCGCACGACATTGACACCGGCCTTGATCATCCGCGTCAGCGTGTCGAGGTCACTGGAGGCGGGACCGATGGTGGCAACGATTTTAGTAGCGCGGGACAAGGACATGGGGACCTTTCGACGGAGTGGGGTTGGCTTATTGGGTGCAGCGCTGTTCGAGGATCGCGACGGCCGGCAAGGTCTGGCCTTCGAGGAATTCAAGGAAAGCGCCACCGCCGGTCGAGATGTAATCGATGCGATCGGCGATGTCGTACTTGGCAATCGCGGCCAGCGTATCACCACCGCCGGCAATCGAGAATGCCTGGGCGTCGGCAATCGCCAGCGCCAGTGTTTTGGTGCCATGGCCGAACTGTTCGAACTCGAACACGCCGACCGGGCCATTCCAGACCACGGTGCCGGCTTGCGCAATCTGGCCAGCCAGCAGCGCGGCAGTTTGCGGACCGATGTCGAGGATCATGTCGTCGTCTTCGACGTCGGCCACGGCCTTGACGGTGGCGACCGCATCGGCGGCGAACTGCTTGGCGCAGACCACGTCGGTCGGGATAGGCACCGACGCGCCGCGTGCACTCATCATCGCCATGATGTCGCGGGCTTCATTGACGAGGTCGGCTTCGGCCAGCGATTTGCCGATCTTCAGGCCGGCGGCCAGCATGAAAGTGTTGGCAATGCCGCCGCCGACGATCAGGTGGTCGACCTTGGACGCCAGGGCTTTCAGGATGGTGAGTTTGGACGAGACCTTGGAACCGGCCACAATCGCCAGCAATGGCCGGGCCGGCGCATTGAGCGCCTTGCCGAGCGCATCGAGTTCAGCCGCCAGCAAGGGACCGGCGCAGGCGACCGGTGCGAATTGGGCGATACCGTAGGTGGTCGCTTCGGCGCGGTGGGCGGTGCCGAAGGCATCGTTGACGTAGATGTCGCACAGCGCGGCCATCTTTTTTGCGAGTTCGGGATCGTTCTTTTTTTCGCCGCGATTGACGCGGCAGTTTTCCAGCAACACGATCTGGCCCGGCGAGACTTCGACGCCATCGACCCAGTTGTGGACCAGCGTGACGGTTTGATCGAGCAGCGCCGACAGGCGGGTGGCGATCGGGGCGAGGGAATCGGAGGGCTTGAATTCGCCTTCGACCGGACGGCCGAGGTGCGAGGTGACCATCACGGCAGCGCCGGCGTCGAGCGCCTGGCGGATGGCCGGAATCGAGGCGCGGATGCGGGTGTCTTCGGTGATATTGCCGTCGGCATCTTGCGGCACGTTGAGGTCCGCGCGGATGAAGACGCGTTTGCCGCGCAATTGGTTGGCGGCGATCAGGTCGCTCAGTCGGTTGAATTGCATAGTCAAATATCCCGAAACCCATGTTGAAAGAGGCCGCATTTTACCCCAGC
>AEPR01000406.1 GCA_000195205.2 Oxalobacteraceae bacterium IMCC9480
CCGCCACGCTGCGCCAGATCGATAGCGGATCGCGTTGCAGCAGCGGTAGCGCCGGGGCCTTGTCGAGCGCGCGGGTGGCGCCGCGCTCCAGCGCCAGCAGGAATTCTTCGGCGGTTTCAAAGCGGGCACCGGCGTCGCGCGCGACGGCTTTCAGGATGACGTTTTCGAGCCAGTGCGGGATCTCGGGACGGGTCCGCGTCGGTGGTACCGGTTCATTAAAACGCGGACGCTGGAATGCTTCGATTTCGCCGTACGGATAGCGTCGCGTCAGCAACTGGTACAGCGTGACGCCGATCGCATACAGGTCGGTCTGGCGCGACGCCGGTGCCTGATCGAACTGTTCCGGCGCGAGGTACGACGGCGTGCCGGCTTGCGAGGTGGCTTGCTGCGCGCCATCGAGGCCGGATTGCGCGACACCAAAATCAAGCAGGCGCAATTCGCCATCGCCACCGATGTGCACGTTGGCCGGCTTGATGTCGCGATGCAGGATGCTGCGCCGGTGCAGCGCGCCGGCCGCACGGACCAGCCGCGTGCCGTGCGCAATCACATCCGGAATCGTGAAATGGGTGGCACCGTCAAGCTGCTGCTGCAGCGTGCTGCCATCGTGCCAGGTGGTCAGGAAATACAGCGCGCTGCGTTGTTCGGGCGTGATCACCTGCGCAAAAAAACGCGCCACCGCGCGCCGCGCCAGCCACTCTTCATGGGCAAAGGCGGCGCGTTCCTGCGGGTCGCTGCCGCAGCCGGGTTGCAGAGTTTTCAGGACCAGCGCGCGTTGCGTGCGCAAGTCGGTGACGCGATACAGCAGCGTGCTGCGCGAATCGTGCAGCACGCTGTCGATCCGGTAGCCGTCGATGGTCTGGCCGGGCTTGAAGCGTGGCGGCACCGGCAGCGCCTGCAGGCTGGACAGCGCATCGCGCAAATTCTGTTCCGGCAGCGCGTCAATCCGCAGCACCATGGCGCTGGCATTGTCGCCGCCACCCGCGTCAAGTGCGGCCTGGACCAGTGCTGTCGCGCAGGTATCCGCATCGGATTGGTCGAGCGCCAGCGCGCACAAATGGTCGCGCAGATCCTGATCGCGCAGCGCGCCCCAGACGCCGTCGGTGACCAGCAGCAGCACATCGCGCAGCTGCAGCTCGCCCATGCCGTGATCGACCGCCAGCCGCGAATCGAGACCGATCGCGCGGGTCAGCACATGCTGCATTTCGGGCTTGTCCCAGACATGGTCGGTGGTCAGCCGGGTCAGCACGCCGGCGCGTAGCAGATACAAGCGGCTGTCGCCGACATGCGCAAAATAATAGAAGCCGCCGCGCAGCACCACGCAGGTTAGCGTGGTGGCCATGCCGCTCAGTTCGGCGCGCACCGAGCCCTGATGCTGGACCCAGCTGTTGGTCGCGGTCAGGACCCGGTCCAGCGCTTGCGATACCGGCCAGGTATCCGGCGTGGCGTAGTAATCCGACAGCAGGCCGCGCACCGTGTACTCGGCCGCTTCGCGCCCGCCGTCGTGACCGGAAACCCCATCGGCAATCGCCGCCAGCACGCCCTTGGTCAGCAGGTCCGGTTCGCGCGGCGTGACAACGCCGACAAAATCTTCATTGCGTGCGCGCGGGCCGGCTTGCGTCGCATGACCGATCGCAAGGCGTAGTCCCATTTCAGATCCGTGCAGTCGTCATCGCGGCGCTGCCCCATGTCGTGCGCCAGCGGCCTTTTACCGACGACAGACCGATCAGCGCAACGACGGCCAGCGCGGCAAAGATCGTCAGGCCGATCTGATAGCTGCCGGTCATCTGCTTCGAAAAGCCGAGGCTGGACGCCAGATAAAAACCGCCGATGCCGCCGGCCATCCCGACCAGTCCGGTCATCACGCCGATTTCCTTGCGAAAGCGTTGCGGCACCAGCTGGAACACCGCGCCGTTACCGGTGCCCAGCGCCAGCATCGCACCGACGAACACGATCACTGCCGGCACCGCCGAGTCCAGCCCGAGGCTGGCAATGAACAGGAAGATGGCTGCCAGTACATACATGATCGACAGCGTCTTGATGCCGCCGATGCGGTCCGACAGCCGACCACCCATCGGCCGCACCATCGACCCGGCAAATACGCAGGCCGCCGTGAAATAGCCGGCGGTGACCGGCGACAGCCCGTACTGGCTATTGAAGTAAATCGTCAGCGACGAGGCCAGTCCCGAAAAGCCGCCAAAGGTCACGCTGTAGAAAAACATGAACCACCACGCATCCTTGTCTTTCAGGACCTGCAGGTATTCGAGCATCGATTTCGGCGGCGGTGCCGACGGCGCATCCTTGGCAAACACCATGTACACCACCAGCGCGATGCCGAGCGGGATCAGGCACAGGCCGAACACGTTTTGCCAGCCGAAGGCCAGTGCTAGCGTCGGCGCAAACAGCGCGGCGAAGGCGGTACCCGAATTGCCGGCACCGGCAATGCCGAGCGCGGTGCCCTGATGCTCAGGCGGATACCAGCGCGAGGCCAGCGGCAAGGCCACCGCAAAGGCGGCACCGGCGACGCCAAGGATTACGCCCAGCGCCAGGATGCTGTGGTAGCTGTCGAGTTGGCCCTGCCAGGCCCAGACCATGCCGGCAATCACGATGACCTGGCCGATCGCCCCGGCGCGTTTGGGTTTCAGGTGATCGACCAGTACGCCCATGACAATGCGCAGCAGCGCGCCGGCCAGCAGCGGGGTGGCGACGATCAAGCCTTTCTGGGCGGCAGTCAGGCCGAGGTCTTTGGCGATCTGCACGCCGAGCGGGCCGAGGATGACCCAGACCATGAAGCTGAGGTCAAAGTAGAAAAAAGCAGCCAGCAGCGTGGGCGTGTGCCCGGCTTTCCAGAACGAAGTTTTTTGCATGATGGCGGGACCGCGGTGAGTGGAGATGGACCTGCTAACGCAAGCCCTGTGCCATCTAAAATTTGCCGTCAAGCCAGTTTGCATGGACTTCACGGTGCATTCATCGCGCTTGCACCAAACAGTGCGGCGGTGCGCCTGATTCGGGTGCATTTTCGAGAGGTGCCTGGTGCGACGACGCCAATCTCGTCTGGCACTGCTTTTGCTTATGGAGGATTACGCACGTTGCGAGGCGACGACAGGATTTTTTTCGAGGACAAGTATGAAGAAGCTCAAGCTGGTCATGGTCGGGAACGGAATGGCAGGTGTGCGTACGCTCGAAGAGCTGCGCAAGATTGCCCCGGATATTTACGACATCACGGTGTTCGGTGCCGAGCCGTATGCCAACTACAACCGCATCCTGCTCTCGCCGGTGCTGGCCGGCGAGCAGACCATCAAGGACATCATGTTGAATGATGTCGACTGGTACGAAGAAAACGACATCACGCTGCACCTCGGCAAGAAGGTCGTCACGATCGATCGCGTCAAGCGCCTCGTGATTGCCGACGATGGCACCACCGCCGAATACGACCGCCTGCTGATGGCCACCGGCTCGAACCCGTTCATGTTGCCGGTGCCGGGCAAGGACCTGGCCGGCGTGATTTCGTACCGCGATATCCACGACACCAACGCGATGATCGCCGCCTCGGAAACGCATACCGATGCGATCGTCATCGGTGGCGGCCTGCTCGGTCTCGAAGCGGCCAACGGCCTGAAGTTGCGCGGCATGAACGTCACCGTCGTGCACCTGCCCGAATGGCTGATGGAACGCCAGCTCGATCCGGTCGCCGGCAAGATGCTGCAAAAATCCCTCGAAGATCGCGGCCTGCATTTCCTGCTCGGCAAAAATACGAAAGAGCTGATCGGTATCGATGGCCATGTCACCGGCATCCGCTTCACCGATGGCTCGGAAGTGCCGGCGCAGTTGGTCGTGATGGCGGTGGGCATCCGCCCGAACACCACGCTGGCCGAAGCCACCGGCCTGTACTGCAATCGTGGCATCGTCGTCAGTGACACGATGCAGACCTACGATCCGCGCGTCTATGCAGTCGGCGAATGCGTCAACCATCGCGGCACCGCGTATGGCCTGGTCGCGCCGCTGTTCGAGATGGCCAAGGTCTGCGCCAACCACCTCGGCAATTTCGGTATCGGCCGCTATCAAGGCTCGGTCACCTCGACCAAATTGAAAGTCACCGGCATCGACCTGTTTTCGGCCGGCGAATTCATGGGCGGGGAGGGCACCGAAGAAATCATCCTGTCGGACCCGATAGGTGGCGTCTACAAGAAGCTCGTGGTGCGCGGCGACAAGCTGATCGGTGCCTGCCTGTATGGCGATACCGCCGACGGCGGCTGGTACTTCAGTCTGGTCCGCGAAGGCAAGGACATCACCGAAATCCGCGACACGCTGATGTTCGGTGAATCCAATCCGGGCCGTCCCGGCGACGTCGGCCATGAAGGTTTCACGAAGGCCGCGGCGATGCCGGACAGCGCCGAAGTCTGCGGTTGCAATGGCGTCTGCAAGGGCACCATCGTCAAGGCGATCAAGGAAAAAGGGTTGTTTACGCTCGACGATGTGCGCAAGCACACCAAGGCCTCGGCCTCGTGCGGGTCGTGCACCGGCCTGGTCGAACAGATCCTGATGTTCACCGCCGGCGGCGACTATTCGCAAGCCACCAAAAACAAGCCGATGTGTTCGTGCACCGACCACACGCATCAGGAAGCGCGCGACGCGATCCGCGCCGAAAAGCTGCTGACGATTGCCGGCACGATGGCCTTCATGAACTGGCGCACGCCGAACGGTTGCGCGAGCTGCCGGCCGGCACTGAACTATTACCTGTTGTCGACCTGGCCGCATGAAGCCAAGGACGATCCACAATCGCGCTACATCAACGAGCGCGCGCACGCCAACATCCAGAAAGACGGCACCTTCTCGGTGATCCCGCGCATGTGGGGCGGCGAAACCAACGCGTCCGAACTGCGCCGCATCGCCGACGTCGTCGACAAGTTCAAGATCCCGACCGTGAAGGTCACCGGTGGTCAGCGTATCGATTTGCTCGGCGTGAAAAAAGAAGATCTGCGTGAAGTCTGGAGCGATCTCGGCATGCCTTCCGGGCTGGCTTATGCGAAGGGTTTGCGTACCGTGAAGACTTGCGTCGGTTCCGAATGGTGCCGCTTCGGCACACAGAATTCGACGCTGATGGGCCAGCAGCTGGAACGCCAGCTGGCGCTGATGTATGCGCCGCACAAGGTCAAGCTGGCGGTGTCCGGTTGTCCGCGCAATTGCGCCGAATCCGGCATCAAGGACGTCGGTGTGATCGGGGTCGATTCGGGCTGGGAAATTTATGTCGGCGGCAACGGCGGTATCAAGACCGAAGTCGCGCAGTTCCTGGTTAAGCTGAAAACGCATGATGAAGTACTCGAATATACCGGCGCGTTCTTGCAGCTGTATCGCGAAGAAGGCTGGTACCTCGAGCGCACCGTGCACTATCTGGCGCGGGTCGGCCTGGACTACGTCAAGCAGCGCATGATCGAGGACCACGTCAATCGCAAGGAGCTCTACGAGCGCCTGCTCTTCTCGCTCGACGGCCAGCCCGATCCGTGGCACCAACCCGAACAAGCCCAGGTCGATGTGCGCCAGTTTGCGCCGCTGACCGTCTGAACCCGAACAGGAACACGCTCATGAATCAATGGAAAGTCATTTGCCGGGTCGACGATATTCCGGTCCTCGGTTCCCGCATCGTGCAGCGCGACGGCAAGGTGCCGGTCGCGATTTTTCGCAATACCGAAGACAAGATTTTTGCGCTGCTCGACAAGTGTCCGCACAAGGGCGGCCCGCTGTCGCAAGGCATCGTGTTCGGCGAGAAGGTCGCTTGTCCGCTGCATAACTGGAACATCGAACTGGCCTCCGGCTGCGCGCTCGCACCCGACGAAGGCTGCACGCAAACCTTCAGCGTACGCATCGAAAATGGCGACGTCGCGCTTGATTTGCAGGAGCTGGCTGCTGCATGACTGAACCCCTCATCGCCGGCGAGCGCCGCGAGACCAGGTCAACCTGCTGCTATTGCGGCGTCGGTTGCGGCGTCCTGATCGAGACCACTGGCACCCAGATCACCGGCGTGCGCGGCGACCCCGATCATCCTGCCAACTTCGGCCGCTTGTGCACCAAGGGCAGCACGCTGGCCCTGAGTGCGCAACCGCTGCTGCAGCAACAGGCGCGCGCGCTGGTGCCTGAAATGCGCAGCGATCGCAGTCTGCCGCGTGCTGCTGCGAGCTGGGACGCGACGCTCGATGCGATGGCGCAAAAATTCGCCGACACGATCCGCACGCACGGTCCGGACAGCGTCGGTTTTTACATCTCCGGCCAGTTGCTGACCGAGGATTACTACGTCTTCAACAAGCTCGCCAAGGGCCTGATCGGCACCAACAACGTCGATACCAATTCGCGCCTGTGCATGTCCAGCGCGGTGGCCGGCTACAAGCAGACGCTGGGTGCCGATGCGCCACCGGCTTGCTACGAAGATATCGAGCAGGCCGATCTGGTGTTTATCGTCGGTTCGAACATGG
>AEPR01000405.1 GCA_000195205.2 Oxalobacteraceae bacterium IMCC9480
CGGCCAGTCCCAGGCCAATCCGCGTATGCTAAGTCCCGCACAGGAATCCGCCACCATGCCATTGCCGGGACAGGCGGGGGACCATTCAATACCGGCGCCGATCAGCAGCAAATGATGACTCGCGGGCACACGCCAGCGGCATTGTTCACCCTGGAGTAGCAACATGCCCAAATCCAAAACCCCGCCACCCGACGACCTCGAACTCGAGATCGATGGCGACGATGAAGTGCTCGCCGAATTCGAAACCCGCAAGCAACTGGAGCCGGACTCCGAACGCTGGAGTTCGCTCGACAAGGATGACCCGAGCGACAACCTCGGCGAGTTCGATCCGGCTCCGCCCGAGGGACGCTAGGCGTCTGCCGGAAGATTCCACAGCGGCCGGTCTTGCGACTGGCCGGACGGATGCACCGTCGGCTCTGCATGACCGTGTTAAGTTAAGACCACTTATCTGCCAGCGCACCTTGCTGACCGATCCATTGCGTCACTGACTCCAACGGGAAGCTCTCTTCATGACCATCACCGAATTGCTGGAACAGGATTTCGATACCATCCCGGTACTGATCCGCCATCACGCGCGCGTGCAGCCGCAACACATCGCCTTGCGCGATGCTGAACGCGCGATGGACTATGCGACCGTCGATAGCTGGATGGACCGCATCGCCTCCGCCTTGCAGCGCGACGGCATTGCCCCGCGCCAGGCCGTCGCGCTCTGCGCCGCCAATTCGATCGAGTACGCGCTGGTTTTTCTGGGCTGTCTGCGCGCCGGACTCGCCGTTGCACCACTGGCACCGAGTGCCGGTGCCGAGGCGCTGACGGCGATGCTGCAGGATGCCGGCGCGCAGCTGGTCTTCATCGACGCCGATGCCGGCCTCACGCTGGACCAGGCCGCCACCCCGGCGACCCTGCCGCGCATCGCGCTGGACCAACTGGCGGACTGGGCCGCACCGGTTGGCAGCACGCCGCAGCCGGTTGATGCGCAAGCGGACTGGGCCTTCAACATCATTTATTCGTCCGGCACCACCGGCACGCCGAAAGGCATCGTCCAGTCCAATGCGATGCGCTGGGCCCATGTCCATCGGGCCACGCTGTCGGGCTACGGACCACAGGCGGTCACGCTGCTGGCCACCCCGCTGTATTCGAACACCACGCTGGTGTGTTTCCTGCCTTCGCTGGCGCTGGGCGGCTGCGTGGTGCTGATGTCCAAATTCGATGTCGCCACCTATCTGGCACTGGCTGTGCGCTATCACGTCACCCACACGATGCTGGTGCCGGTGCAGTACCAGCGCATCATGGCCTACGCCGGGTTTGACCAGCATGACCTGAGCACCTTCCACATGAAGTTCTGCACCAGTGCGCCTTTTTCTGCGGCACTGAAAGCCGATATCGTGCGGCGCTGGCCGGGCGGACTGGTTGAGTACTACGGCATGACCGAAGGCGGCGGCACCTGCATGCTGGCGGCGCACGAGCATCCCGACAAGCTGCATACGGTCGGCCAGCCGGCACCGGATCACGATATCCGCCTGATCGATGAAGACGGCATTGAAATCGCACGCGGCGAGACCGGCGAAGTGGTCGGCCATTCGCCGGCGATGATGACCGGCTATTTCGGCCAGCCGCAAAAGACCGCCGAAGCCGAATGGATCGCGCCCGATGGGCGTCGCTTCATTCGCACCGGTGACCTCGGACGCTTCGACGACGACGGTTTCCTGACGCTGCTGGACCGCAAGAAGGACATGATCATTTCGGGTGGATTCAATATCTATCCGAGCGATCTTGAAAGCGTGCTGCGCCAGCATCCGGACATCGCCGACGTGGCAGTCGCGGGCGTGGCGTCGGAACGCTGGGGCGAAACGCCGGTGGCCTTCGTGGTCCTGCGTCCCGCATCGACAGAATCAGCAGAACAAGTGCTGGCCTGGCTGAACCAGCGCGTCGGCAAAATGCAGCGACTGGCGGCGGTGGAACTGGTGGCCGAATTGCCGCGCAGCGCCATCGGCAAGGTGCTCAAACGCGAGTTGCGCGACCGGTTCAACAGCAAGGCCGTCGCCTGATTGAGGCTACAGCGTAAGGACAGTACATCAAGGGTGGGCACGGGGCTGTCGTGCCCACGCGAATGCACCGGAAGACGG
>AEPR01000404.1 GCA_000195205.2 Oxalobacteraceae bacterium IMCC9480
AGTTGCTGTACGAAGGCGCGTTACTGGCGGTGCTGGTGGTGTGGTGGTTTCTGCGCGACTGGCGCGCCACGCTGGTGGCCGCGGCGGCCTTGCCGCTGTCGGTGATCCCGACCTTTATCGGGCTGAAGTATTTTGGCTACACGCTCAATACCGTCACCTTGCTGGCGCTGGCGCTGGTGGTCGGCGTGCTGGTCGATGACGCGATCGTCGAAATCGAAAACATTTCGCGCCATCTGCGCATGGGCAAGTCGCCGATGCAGGCGGCGCTCGAAGCGGCCGATGAAATCGGCATGGCGGTCATCGCGACTACCTTCGCACTGGTCGCGGTGTTCCTGCCGACCGCCTTCATGGCAGGCATCCCGGGACTGTTCTTCAAGCAGTTCGGCTGGACCGCGGTGCTGGCGATCATTGCCTCGCTGATGGTCGCACGCCTGCTCACGCCGATGATGGCTGCCTACCTGCTCAAGCCGACCAGCGAAACCGAACAAAAGGATGGCTGGCTGATGCGCCGGTACATGACCACGATGAAATGGTGCCTGCGTCACCGCATCCTGACCGGCATAGGCGCAGGGATTTTTTTCATTGCCTCGATTGCGCTGGTGCCGCTGCTGCCGACCGGCTTTGTCCCCGCCGCTGACCGTGGCCAGACCCAGATCAACATCGAGCTGGCACCGGGCAGCACGTTGCAGGAAACCGCGCTCGTCGCCGAACGCGCGCGTGTGCTGGCGATGCAGGTCAAGGGCATCACCGGCGTATTCAGTTCGGTCGGCGGCGGCTCCAGCGGCGATGCGTTTGCGCCGGGTGCGTCGGCCGAAGCGCGCCGTGCAGTGTTGACCCTGACGACCGTACATCGCACCGACCGCAAGGAAAGCATGGCCCAGCTTGAAGGCACACTGCGCCAGCGTATTGCCGCTATTCCCGGCGCGCGCTTCACGGTGGGTCCGCCTGATAGCGGGGTCAAGATGCAGCTGGTCTTGCAGAGCGAAAATCCGGTCACGCTGTCGGAAGCAGCCCAGAAGGTGACGCGCGAACTGCGCACGCTGCAGGGTATCGGCAACGTCAATTCGACCGCTTCGCTGGTGCGTCCGGAAATCATCGTGCGGCCTGACTTTGCACGCGCCGCGGATCTGGGCGTGACCGCTGCCAGCATCGGCGAAACAGTGCGGGTAGCCACTGCCGGCGATTACGACACCAACCTGACTAAGCTGAACCTGCCGGAGCGGCAAGTACCGATCCGGGTCAAGCTGCCGGATGCGGTACGCGCCGACCTCGATGCCATCGCCCGCCTGACAGTGCCCGGCAAGAACGGTCCGGTCATGCTCGGTACGGTCGCCAGCATCACGATGGAAAGCGGGCCGGCGCAAATCGACCGGCTCAATCGCAGCCGCAACGTGACGCTCAATATCGAACTCGGCAGCCGTACCCTGGGCGATGTGAACAAGGAGGCGCGGGCGCTGCCGTCGCTACGTAACTTGCCGCCTTCGGTGACGATCGCCGCCCTCGGCGATGCGCAGGAAATGAAGGCGCTGTTCGCCAGTTTTGGTCTGGCAATGGCCATTGGCGTGCTGTGCATTTACGGCGTGCTGGTGCTGCTGTTCAAGGACTTCATGCAACCGGTGACGATTCTCGCCGCACTGCCGCTATCGATAGGCGGTGCCTTCGTCGCACTGCTCATTACCGGCCGGGCTTTGTCGATGCCATCGATGATCGGCCTGATCATGCTGATGGGAATCGTCACGAAAAATTCCATCCTGCTGGTCGATTACGCCATCCTCGCGCGCCAGGGCGGCATGGAGCGCTTCGACGCGCTGGTCGATGCCTGCCACAAGCGCAGCCGGCCCATCATCATGACGACGATCGCGATGGGAGCCGGCATGATGCCGCTGGCGCTGGGCTGGGGTGCCGATCCAAGCTTCCGTTCGCCGATGGCCATTGCGGTCATCGGCGGACTGATCACGTCGACACTGCTCAGCCTGCTGGTGGTGCCGGCGGTGTTTACGTATATCGATGATCTGGAGAAGTTGCCGGCTTGGCTAAGGCGGAAGTGGCAGGGACGACAATGACGGGCAGTGCCATAGGCGCTAACTGCGCTCTCCAATACCGACTGTAGGGTGGGCACAGGGTCATC
>AEPR01000403.1 GCA_000195205.2 Oxalobacteraceae bacterium IMCC9480
GTCATGACCTAGCCGGGGGCGGCCCGCATAAGCGCTAACGTTGTCCTCCAGCACAGTAAACTTTTTGGCGCCATCGCAGTCAGTACATCAGTCAATCCTGATGAAGGACGGTGAAGGGTAAAAGATGTCATTTGATGCTGAACTGGAAGACTGGAGCGCAGACGCCTATGCGTGGCAGGAAGAGCTCAACAAGAGTGGTGCCGTGGATTTGGGTGCTGAGTTAGTCGATGACTGGGCCTTGCTTGAGAAGTTGTTGCCGGCAGGATGGCAAGAGCAAGCCAGGCAGACACGGGCATTCTTGGTAGGACGTCCGGATGGTTTTGACAGCCCGGGCAGCCTTTTGCGCGTGATGTTGATGCACCTGGCGCAGGGTACCTCGTTGCGCATGACGGCGCGCCAGGCAACGGAAGGCGGTGTCGCCGATGTGTGCGATGTAGCGGTACTCAAGCGCTTGCGCCGCTGCGGAGATTGGTTCGGATGGATGACGCAGCAATTGGTGAGCGACTTGATTTCCCCGCTAGCGCCGACACCCATGCTAGCTTTTCCGAACCATCGTCCTGTGCTCGTCGATGGCAGCGTCATCTGCGAACCGGGAAGCAAAGGGGCGACATGGCGCGTCCATTTTGCGCTCGATTTGCTACGCGGACGATGTCGGCAAGTGGAAGTGACGACGACTCAAGAAGCCGAATCGCTGACCCGTTTTAGCTGGAATGCAGGCGACATCGTGATTGCGGATCGTAATTTTTCCAGAGTAAAGTGCATTCGTTATGTCCAGCAATGCGGAGCCGACGTGCTCGTCCGTGCGAAGCTGAACGAACCGATATTACGCGACGCTCAGGGCGAACGGATCAGTATGCTGTCACGGTTGCGTACCCTGCCCGAGCAGGGTGTGGGTGACTGGCAGGTTGGATTGGGAGAGGGTGAGCAGCGCATACCGATGCGCATGATTGCCTGGAAAATGCCGGACAGTGAAGCGCACAAGGCGCGGGAACGATTGCGTAAAGCCGCTAGCAAGCAACAGCGTAAATTACGTCCGGAAACCGTGGAAACGGCAGGCTATGTCTTCTTGCTCACGACACTCAAGGACGCGGCAGCATCGCAAATATTGGCGTTGTACCGAATGCGCTGGCAAGTCGAATTGGCCTTCAAGCGGATGAAATCGCTATTGGGATTGGGGAAGCTGAAAAAAGTCGATCCGGACGGTGCACGAGCCTGGTTGCAGGGCAAATTATTGATCGCCTGCCTGATTGAAAAAATGATCGCGATAGGCGATCTTTTTTCCCCTCGACAGTCGTGGCACGCTGCCTAAGACGACACCATCGCCTCCGAAGCGCCGCTGCCAATGGCGTGAAACACAATGGTGGATGGACGTGCTTGTCCACGCGCTACGACCCGCAATATCAGCACTTCAATCGCTTGCCTCTTGGTCGTCTATTCGAGCGAAATTACGAGAACCGAGACGGCAGCGCAAATATCAACGCGATGAATGCATGCAACGTTAGCGCTTATGGGGGCGGCCCGGCAGCCGGTCACTTCTTT
>AEPR01000402.1 GCA_000195205.2 Oxalobacteraceae bacterium IMCC9480
CCGCCGATACCGATCCGATCACGGTCGAATCACGCCTTGCCTGGTTCGCCGAACATGATCCGGCACGCCGTCCGCTGTGGGTCGTCGACGATGCGCGCGGCCATGTCATCGGCTGGCTGTCGTATTCGAATTTTTATGGCCGGCCGGCTTATTCCGGCACGGCCGAGCTGTCGATCTACATCGACGAATCGGCGCGCGGAAAAGGTCTTGGCCGCTACCTGCTGACCGAAGCGATTGCCTTCGCACCACGCATTGCCGTGCATACCTTGCTGGGTTTTATCTTTGGTCACAACGTGGCCAGCCTGGCATTGTTCGACCGCTTCGGTTTTGCGCGCTGGGCCGAGATGCCCGGGGTGGCCACGCTCGACGGGATCGAACGCGACTTGATCATCCTCGGCAAGCGGGTCGGCTGACGCCGGAGCAGGACGGGTACAATCGTCGCATGTATATCGACTCCCACTGCCACATCAATTTCCCCGAACTCGCTGCGCGCCTGCCCGAGATTTTTGACAAGATGGCCGAGAACAAGGTCACGCATGCGCTGTGCGTCTCGGTCGACCTGCCCGACTTTCCGCAAGTGCTGGACCTGGCGCAGCGCTATGACCATATCTACGCATCGGTCGGCGTCCATCCCGATTACGTCGATACGCCGGAGCCCAGCGTCGCGCAACTCGTGGCGCTGTCGGACCATCCGAAGATCGTCGCCATCGGTGAAACCGGACTGGATTATTTCCGGCTGACCGGTGATCTGGAATGGCAGCGCGAACGCTTTCGCGTCCATATCCGCGCTTCGCGCGCGACGGGCAAGCCGCTCATCATCCACACCCGCGCTTCGTCCGAAGACACCATCCGCATCATGCAAGAGGAGGGTGCCGGCACCAATGCCGGTGGGGCGGGCGGCGTCATGCACTGCTTCACCGAATCCCTGGCCGTAGCCGAAGCGGCCATCGCGATGGGTTTTTATATCTCGTTTTCCGGCATCGTGACCTTCAAGAGCGCGAAAGAATTGCAGGCGGTCGCGCTGGCCGTGCCGCTGGAAAACATGCTGATCGAAACCGATTCGCCGTATCTCGCGCCGATGCCGCATCGCGGCAAGATGAACGAACCGGGCCTGGTGCGCCATGTGGCCGAATTCATTGCGAGCCTCAAAGGCGTGCCGGTCGAGCTGGTCGCGCAACAGACCACCGATAATTTTTTCAAGCTGTTCGGGATGGCGCGATGAGTCTCCGGCATCGACGCCAGTTACTTGGCTTGTTGCTGGCAGCGGCGGTATTGCCGGCAGTAGCCGGTTCGTACGAGGAGTTTTTTTTCGCGGTGCGCAATGACAATGCGAGCAAGATCAGGCAATTGCTGCAGCGGGGTTTCGATCCGAATACGATCGACCCGGACCGTGGCGAGACCGGCCTGATGCTGGCCTTGCGCAGCGACAGTCTGCGGGTTGCCGAGGTCCTGATGAACGCTCCCGGCGTGGATCTCGAAGCCCGCGCGCGCAATGGCGACACCGCATTGATGACCGCGGCGTACAAGGGGAACATCGCTTCGGTGCAAGCGCTGCTGGACCGCAAGGCCGAAGTCAACCGCCCCGGCTGGACCGCGCTGCACTATGCCGCCACCATGGGTGCCAATGACATCGTGCAGTTGTTGCTGGACCGGTATGCCTACATCGACGCCGAGTCACCCAACAAGACCACGCCGATCATGATGGCGGCGCGCGGCGGTCACATCCTCACCGTCAAGTTGCTGCTCGATGCCGGGGCCGATGCGACGCTCAAGAATGATGCCGGCATGACGGCCATCGACCTCGCCAGAAAATTCGAGCACAACGACATCGCCGAGGGGCTTGACTGGCGCATCAGGCAGGCGACGAAACGGTAGGG
>AEPR01000401.1 GCA_000195205.2 Oxalobacteraceae bacterium IMCC9480
GCTGGAACAGACGGCACCTGGACTTGACCTGGTCAAGGACTATGGCTGGCTCACCATTATTGCCAAGCCGATTTTCTGGCTGATGACGCAGATCCACAAAATCCTCGGCAACTGGGGTTGGACCATCATTGTCCTGACGATGCTGATCAAACTGGCGTTCTTCCCGTTGTCCGCGGCCAGCTATCGCAGCATGGCAAAAATGAAAATGGTGACGCCGAAAATGACGGCCATCCGCGAGCGCTTCAAGTCGGATCCGCAAAAAATGAATCAGGCCATGATGGCCTTGTACAAGACCGAGAAAATCAACCCGCTCGGTGGCTGTCTGCCGATCGTCGTGCAAATTCCGGTGTTCATTTCGCTGTACTGGGTCTTGCTGGCTAGCGTAGAAATGCGTAATGCGCCATGGCTGGGCTGGATTCAAGACTTGGCTTCACCGGATCCTTACTACATTCTGCCGGTACTGATGGCCGTATCAATGTTCGTCCAGACCAAGCTCAATCCGAAACCGCCTGATCCGATGCAAGCCAAGATCATGATGTTCATGCCGATCATTTTCTCCGTCATGTTCTTCTTTTTCCCATCCGGTCTCGTGCTGTACTGGGTAGTCAATAACGTGCTGTCGATCGCTCAGCAATGGGTCATCACCAAGAAGGCGGAGCAACAGGCTAATCCAGCCTGAGTAAGCCGCCCCGCTTAAACAGCCCTCGTTATCCCAATAGCCCGTGAATCTTTTCGCGGGCTTTTTTATTCCTGGCCTCTCTCTGGTAAAAGTTAAAATCCGTCCATGAACTTAGACTCCTCTCCCATTGTTGCCATTGCCACTGCGCCCGGGCGCGGCGGTATCGGTGTCGTCCGCATCTCCGGCAAGAATTTGGGTAACATTGCCGCTGAGATTTGCGCAATGCTGCCCGGTAAGACATTGCAAGCGCGTCGTGCAACTTATACCCGCTTCGTCGACGCTGACGGCAGCACCATCGATCAAGGTCTGGCGCTGTATTTCAAGGCTCCGCATTCCTATACAGGCGAAGATGTACTCGAATTGCAGGGGCATGGCGGGCCGGTCGTCATGCAACTGCTGCTGGCGCGATGCCTGCAAGCCGGTAGCCATATCGATCTGCGACTGGCGCAACCTGGTGAATTCACGCAGCGTGCATTCCTCAACGACAAACTCGACCTGGCCCAGGCCGAGGCAGTAGCCGACCTGATCGATGCCTCGACCGAAGCGGCGGCACGCTCGGCTTCGCAATCCTTGTCGGGCGTTTTTTCAGGGATCATCCGGACCCTGGTCGAGCAAGTCACTCACTTGCGCATGCTAGTCGAGGCCACCCTCGATTTTCCGGAAGAAGAAATCGACTTCCTGGAAAAATCCGATGCGCGCGGCAAGCTAGCCGCAATACGGGATACCTTGCAGAAAGTATTCCGCCAATCTGCTCAGGGAGCACTGCTGCGGGATGGGCTCAATATCGTGCTGGCGGGTCAGCCCAATGTCGGCAAGTCATCGCTGCTCAATGCCTTGGCTGGTGCGGATATCGCGATCGTTACGCCCATTGCAGGTACCACGCGCGACAAGGTGACCGAGACTATCCAGATCGAAGGGATACCGCTCAATATCATCGATACGGCGGGCATCCGTTATGACGCAGAAGCGATTGACGACGTTGAACGTATCGGTATCGAGCGCACCTGGGCAGCGGTGGCGCAAGCCGATGTAATCATTCATTTGCTAGATGCCTGCCGCGGTCCCACTCTGGCTGATGAAAGCATTGTTGCGCGCTTCCCCGCAAATATTCCGGTCATGCGCGTGTGGAACAAGATCGATTTGTCGGGGCACAAGCCCGCCATTGATCGCCTCGTTGATGCAACGCATATTTATCTGTCGGCCACCGATCAGCTCGGCATGGAATTGCTACGCGAAGAATTATTACGGCTGGCTGGCTGGCAGCAAACGGGCGAATCGCTGTACCTTGCACGCGAGCGTCATCTCGTCGCGCTGGCCGCCGCACAGACCCATTTGCAGTTTGCCGCCGAACATGCGGCGTTGAACGACCATGCACTAGATCTGTTCGCCGAGGAATTGCGGCTGGCACAAGAACAACTCAGCAGCATCACCGGTGCATTTACCTCTGATGACTTGCTGGGTGTGATCTTCAGCCGGTTTTGTATAGGGAAATAGAAGCTACAGTCGATGGTCAGCCGGTAGCCAGTGCGGAAAACTGCTCGGTAGAGACGGTCAACAAGGCCACTGAAGAACCGGTGCGTTCGATTAGCCCCATGATCTGGTCGATCTCTCGACTGCACTTGAGAACTGCCGTGTCGATCCGCTTGCTGAGTTCTTCGGTGCAGTACTTGCCATGCTGTTCGCGAGCGCTTATCAGACGTGCCATGCGCAATCGACTTTCAGTCAAATAGCGTGCAGCAACTTCGATGAACTCCATATGCAACTCGCCGGCCAGCTTGGCAAGTCGCTGTGTATCGGTAACCAGTAGGCCCATATCCGCACGCAAACGGACGACGCTCAATTCGAAAACATTACCGGGTGACCGGCTCTTGTGTGTAGTTGCCTGAGTAACTTGTTGCTGAAGAAGCGAGAGTTTGCGCACGTTTTCGCCGATGTGTCGGCCGAGAACTTCAATCTGAGCGCGCTGTTCGCAAAAATGAATAAGTGCAAGCTGGAAAGTATTTTGTTCAGTCGATGACATTCTGATCCCCTCGCGGTAACTAGTTAGCCACCGCCATTTTTATAATTAGTAGCGATCAAATACTAACCACAAGTTTTGGCGATGTACAGCAGAAGTTACTTGAGGAAAATTTTAGCGTGTAGTGAACGACCAATTCTGAGTAGCGGCCACGCCGGATACAGTCCCGACAAATTTCACATCGTAGGTAGTTGCTCCAGCCAGCTCGGATAGCGGAATGATGGCTGCTGCAGAAGTAGGGGTTTCAGGGTCCGTGGCATTGGTCAGTAACCGTGCGGCTAGTGGTTGCCCACCACGAGCGCTGATCGTAAAACTCTGCACGCTAACGGCGGCATCAATATCTGCGTGGACGCTCACCGGATAACCGACAGCATTCTGGTTTGGCACGGGATCAGGCGATTCCTGGTCACTGAAAAAAACGGTTGAGACACCGATTTGGTTAGCAAATGGATAGACAGCGAATTGGCCTTTGCCGACACCAGCACCCAACCCGTTGGCAGCAAAGTCCACAGTCAGGAAGTTATAGCCGGTCGCACTGAATCCCGCCGATCCGGCCCCTGCTTCCCGGAACTTTGGCTCGAAAATCACAAATCGATGGTAAATGGCGGTAATCAGGTCTTCGGCATTGGCTGCGCCGGACAAATTGGCACTTGCCGCAATGACTTCACCAAATGCATAACTCGTTGTCGATGTAAAAACATAATTCGCAGCTGTAAAGCGATCTGCGACGTTCACCCCCGTAAAGCCGGATCTACCGTTAGCCTGAACGTGGGTGATGGTGTCGTTGATCTTTTGATAGTTGGAATGCCCGCGCGCGGCGAGATCAATATTGGCATTGCGACTCAGCAGCGACAATCCCATTTGTTGCCTGCGGAAATTGAACCGGTTATATCCGTCTGTTGCCGTGTCGTTGGTGAGCGTCGGTGCGCCGGATTCTGCTGGCAGTTGTGTCGAGGTTTGGCCATTGGACGCCGTGGCCGGGGTCGGTGTACTGCTGCTGCCACCACCTCCGCAGGCTGCCAAAAGAAAAGACAGAAAAAGGGAGCCGGTAAAGGCTGCAATGCGTCGTGGTTGAGTCATGGGGATTCTCCTGAATACGCCGCTTCCGGGATACGCCGGTAAGCGTATTTTGGGCATCTGGAAATAGTATTACAAACGGTTTCACCCAGCCAAGGGGGCGTGTCTGTAACGCACTCAAACGGCCTCAAAAATGCCGGCCGACCGATTTTTTTGTACCTTATCCCAATTAAAAAACTGCCCATTCATGGCGACATAGACGCCGGGTGGCAAAACTTGAGCAACGCCACAGGCAAATCCAAAATTAAACAGCGCATCCGAATTGGCGATTTCATAGGGAATCATTGCGCCAGTCAGTACGATGATTTTTGACAATCCTGCGGCACCTAGCACTGCCGCTGTTTCGCGCATGGTATCGGTGCCATGAATAATCACGATAGCGGGCTGTGAGGATGCGCGGCATGCCGCCAGGATACGTAGTCGATCGGGGTCTTCCATCTCCAGTGAGTCAAGGAAGGGCAACTCTTCCAGGACAACAGGGATGGTGATGCGCGAACGAGTAATTGCGGTAGCCAGATGACCTGCACCAAATGTCAACTTGCCGGTAATTTCATCGTAATGCTTATCAAAAGTACCGCCGCTGGCAATTATACGAAGTGTCATGGGAGTCAGGCAGAGTGAGCTGCTGAAGCAATGTCGGGATTGCCATTGTAATTGAGTCCGTGTAATCGATTCCGGCCAAGTGGGAAAGGCACATTGCTAGCGGGCTTGAGACGATCAAGTGAAAATTGCCGCAAATGCTGATGCACGCTCTGGTTGATCGCTAACACGGCCTGCATAAGCAGCAAATCAACGACGTGATTGGGCTGATGATCGGCCCGTCTGACCGGGGAGCGCCATTCCTGCCTGGCCATGGCACAACGATAGACGTCTTCCAACGTCAAATCGGCAGGGTCTCCCGCGAGCGTCCAATGACCATCGGATGTTTCAATAACCAGCCCGTTACGGACAAGTTCAAGGCAGTGCTTGTTTATGTCACGACTGCTGCGTCCGGTATGGCGCTTCATTTGCGCCAGACTCAACGGCGATGGAGCGACCCGGACCAGCTTCTCCAGCAGCTCGGTAATAGCGCAAAATCGTTCGTGCAAGTTCCCGTTACCAAAAATGAAATCATTAACCGCTGTCATTGCTTCTCCATGATTACTCAAAGGAAGTGCAACGCACCACCTCCTCACCTCGTATTTCAGGAAAAAAGAAGCCGCCATCTCTATCTGGCAAGCCTTGTTATCCCGAAAAGAGCTCATCGTAGGTGAACACAAGACGACAAAGCCAATGCCTTGTAAGCATCACTTTATGCGATTGGAACATAGATAGTCAGACTCTGGCGACCGATGCTGAGCGGCGCGATATGTGCCGGGACGATCTCGGTGCGGCGAACGAAGCGGAAGAGCTGATTTTGAGGCGATCAAGCGAGAATTGGCGCAAATGGAGAAAAACGCTTTGGTTGATCGCCATCGCTGCTTGCGTGACCAGCAAATCAGCATCGTGTTGCTGGCGCTGTGGCCGATGGCCGGACAGCGGAAGAGGTACCGGCAGCGCTTGCTGGCCAACTGCTGGCTGTTCGGCCATCGCGCAGCGAAATACATCTTCCAGAGTCACCTGATCCGGCGCGCAAGCGAGCGACCAGCTGCCCGCAACTTGCGGATTGGATTGGAGGAGGGCGGCGCGGGCAAGTCCTGCGCATAATTTTTCGAGATCAAACTCGCTACGGCCGGTGCTCTCTACAAGATGCCAAATACTGAGTTGACGCGGTGCACACGCGACGAACTTACCAAGAATCTCGGTAATCGCGCATAAGCGCTGATGCAGGGCGCTATCACCCAAAATGAAATCTTCTGTCATCAAAACATTCTCCTGAGTCCGGCAGGTCGCCGGCATATTAGTCCGAGGTATCGGAACTGTTGTCGCAGAGCAGGGTTGGCTCTGATTTCTGTTCATGTCGTCGCGATAGAGCGATCAACATCAGGTCTCTGAGCAAGTTACAGGCCAGCTTTCGATCGGTATTTCAGCGTTTCAGCGTCTCTGTTTGTCATGTGTTGTCATGAAAGTGCCCTGATTTATATCCCAAGCCGGTTTTGCGCCTCGCACTGGTGCACCGCATGCAACGAATAGACAATTGCCGCTAAACTATTCGCCAAGTTCATTCAAACCAGACAAACCGACCATGAAACCTGTTGCGCCCGGTACCGTTATTTTTCACCATCATCGCGGTTACGGTGTCATCGTGACGGTCAACCTGCTGACCGGGTGGATCGCAGCTCGTTTTGGTAGCGAGGCCCGCACGCTGGATTTAAACCTGTCCTCTGACGAGATCCAGCATGCCGATGGTGATCCGATTTTATTTCGTCGCGCGCCCCCGGATCGCATGCCTCAAGCACGCCTGATGGCCATGGTCCGGGAACTCCATTGCGCAGGATATCAACGCCTGTATCTTTATAACTGGCCGAAGCCATCCGGCATGCATTGGCGCTGGCAACTATTTTCTGGTCCGCGCAACTGGATGCAACGTCCATGGCGCGAGGGCTGGTACGGATCTGGTGCCGATTACAATTTCAATCCAGTAATGTGCTGGGGAGATGCGCCGGGTGCCAGTACTGCCGATCTTGTCGAGGCACTGACCCGCTTTGATCCGCAGGGATTGGCGCAGGCACGCGGCCGTGACGAAGACCACACGGAATGGTTCGCCCATGCCTGTGATTTACTGCTGCCGGACTACACATTTAGCCTGAGCTGGAATCGCGATGACGGTCCTGTGCCGGAAGGTGTGCCGATCATTGCGGTACGTAGCGGAATCCGACCGTACGATGGCTCGCTATTGGCATGGCCACCCGGCTGGGCGAGATTATGGAACCACGGCAATATTTTGGACGCTCGCTCTGGTGAAGTGAAGCGCTTCAAGACATCAAGTGATGCATCCCTTGACTGATGTTGATGCAGGCAAGGCCAAAACGTTGCGCGGGACGCCAGCAGCAAAATCGACAATATTCTGAAAGGCGGCACTGAAATACAACTCGTAGCTGCGCTCCTCGACGTAACCCAGATGCGGTGTCGCCAGCACGTTGGAAAACTGCAAAAGTGGGGATGTCGCAGGCAGTGGTTCGATGTCGAAAACGTCCAGAGCAACGTAACCTGGACAACCGGCTGAGAGCGCTTGCTGCAAGGCACCGGGTGCCAGCAACTCCGCGCGACTGGTATTGACCAGCAATGCGGAGCGTTTCATGCCAGCCAGATCTGTGTCAGTAACGCAGCCGCAAGTTGCATCACTTAAACGCAGATGCAGAGAAAGTACATCGGCACGCGCAAAAAATTCTTCTTTTGACCTTGCTGCCTCGAACCCATCGCTACGCGCCAACGCGCAACTGGCATCGCTTCCCCATACAAGAACAGGCATCCCGAATGCCTTGCCAAAGCCTGCCACCAACCGGCCAATTTTTCCATATCCCCAAATTGCCAGGGTTTGTCCTTTCAGCACGCGACCGAGCAAATTCTGTTCAGGCAAGGTCGATACCGTTTGCCACAGCCCATCTCGCAAATTCGACGTGTACTCGGGGATTCGACGCATCGATGCCATGACTAATGCCCACGTCAACTCTGCTGGCGCGGTCGGATCACCGGTGCCTTCAACGATGGTGACTCCATTTGCTGAAGCGGCAACCAGATCGATGTGACCACTCACCTTCCCTGTTTGCGAGATCAATTTAAGGTTCGGCAATTTGTTGAGTAGCGCCGCTGGCAAGCGGGTTCGTTCGCGGATCAGGACCAACGCATCGAAGCTGGCAAGACGAATTGCCAATTGGCCCATGCCGCGCGCCGAATGATTAAATATTTTGACATCGTGTCCGGCCAACAGGCTAAAACAGCGTAGAAGCCGAACTCTGTCCTGATAATCATCAAGGATGGCAATTTTCATGGGGAAGTTGAAAAAAAGGGAGGGGAAAACCGTAACAAAATAACGGCTGCGAAAGAGATAAAACACTTCACTACAAAATTCAGCTTCTTATTACTACCTTCTTGTTGTGAATCACCAGGCTTGGCAAACCGCAGGTGTACAATTTCTTGTCATTTTTTTAGGCAAAAGTCTGTACCGGAACGATATATCCAGAAAAAAATGACTACAAATTCCTGATTTCGAGGTGCGATTATTATTTCATTGATCGCTCCGCGAACAGATCTCTTTATTGGCATTGGAGGCTTCATTTCATGAATCAACCCGTTATGGGTGGCGTTGCCAGCATAAACGCCCCGTCTTACGTCAAACAGCAGCAATTGATTAACTGGGTTACCGAAGTGGCTTCGTTGACCAGGCCGGCACGTATCGTCTGGTGCGATGGCTCCCAGGAAGAATATGACCGCCTGTGCACCGAGATGGTCGCCGCTGGCACCATGAAAAAACTGAACCCGGAAAAACGCCCGAACAGTTATCTGGCCTGTTCGGATCCCGGCGACGTAGCACGCGTCGAAGACCGCACCTTTATTTGTTCTGCTCATGAAGTAGACGCGGGTCCGACCAACAATTGGCAGCCGCCAACCGAAATGCGCTTGACCCTCAACGGACTCTTCGATGGATGCATGCAAGGGCGAACCCTTTACGTCGTTCCTTTCTCGATGGGACCCTTGGGCTCACCGATTGCGCACATAGGCGTGGAATTATCCGACTCCCCTTACGTTGCCGCCAATATGCGCGTGATGACACGCATGGGGAAAGCCGTATACGACGTTCTTGGTACTGATGGCGAGTTTGTTCCTTGCGTCCACAGCGTTGGCGCACCACTGCAGGCGGGTCAAAAGAGCGTGGCATGGCCCTGCAATCCGACCAAATATATTGTGCACTTCCCTGAAACCCGCGAAATCTGGTCGTATGGTTCCGGTTACGGCGGCAATGCCTTGCTCGGTAAAAAATGCTTCGCGTTGCGTATTGCCTCGAGTATGGGTCGTGCGCAAGGATGGCTGGCAGAACACATGCTGATACTCGGTGTCGAGTCGCCGGCAGGCAAGAAACATTATGTCGCAGCAGCGTTTCCGTCCGCTTGCGGAAAAACCAACTTTGCCATGCTGATTCCACCCGTGGGATTTGACGGATGGAAAGTCACCACGATTGGTGACGACATTGCTTGGATCAAACCAGGTGCGGATGGACGACTGTATGCAATCAATCCCGAAGCGGGTTATTTTGGCGTTGCTCCTGGCACCAACCAGAAAACCAATTTCAATTGCATGGCATCCATGACCAGCGATACGATTTTTACCAATGTCGCGTTGACTGACGACGGCGATGTCTGGTGGGAAGGTCTGACCAAAGAAGCACCTGCGCATCTGATCGACTGGCAAGGTAAAGACTGGACACCTGAAATCAGCAAGGAAAGCGGACGGAAAGCAGCCCATCCCAATGCGCGTTTTACCGTCGCAGCGACTCAGAATCCAGTGATCGACGCCGCTTGGGACGACCCCGCTGGCGTACCTATTTCAGCTTTCATCTTTGGTGGTCGACGCTCTACAACGATCCCGCTGGTTACCGAAGCACGTGACTGGGTCGAGGGCGTTTACATGGCTGCGACAATGGGATCGGAAACCACGGCGGCGGCTACAGGACAGATGGGCATCGTTCGCCGCGATCCATTCGCCATGCTGCCCTTCATTGGCTACAACATGAGTGATTATTTCCAGCATTGGCTGGATATGGGTGAAAAACTGGCGGCAACCGGAGCAACGTTACCAAGTATTTTTTGCGTCAACTGGTTCCGTACCGATAGCGAGGACAAGTTTGTATGGCCTGGCTTCGGGGACAATATGCGTGTACTGAAATGGATGCTAGACCGGATCGAACAACAATCCGGCGGTGTGGAACACCTATTTGGTACAACGCCGCGCTACGCAGATTTGAATTGGGACGGCATTGACTTCTCGCAGGAGCAATTCGATCAGATTACCTCGATCGACATCGCTGCCTGGAAAGATGAATTGAAATTACACACGGAGTTGTTCGAAAAACTTCATCATCATTTGCCACAAAAATTGGCAGACGTAAGGAACAAGCTCGAAAAAAGCCTGATGAAATAGGTCTGATTGTTTTTGAAGATGCGCAATCCGACAGTCGGATTGCGCTTTCAGATGTGTAAATGAACAGTTGATGTGTACCTGTGGCGCTTAACGGGACTCTGAATTACTAATCCGCACGCCAACCCAAAAAGCGTTTAACCGATAAGCCATGACGTACTGAGACCCGGTCGGACACCTCGGCAATATCTGCCAGTGACAGTCCAACAGCCTTCTGCGGCACAATATTTGCCGGCAATGTTGCATCGGTCCTTGTGCCACGCAGTGCCAGTGACGAGACCGTGAAATGATCTATCGTCGGTCTCAACGTTGATGTTTTCATCGCATCCTTTCCAATATTTTTACATTGCAGTGCAACGCAACTTAGTCGCGTGAAGCCACTGCGCGCAATTCTGATGCCATGTTCGGTTGCGAGATTTCAAGGTCTTGCGCCATCCGGTTCAGAATTAACATGCCACGTAAATGACTACGAATAGAACGCTGCTCAAGTGACTTGCGCGGCTTCAATGCGACAAAGCTTGCGCGTGCAAAACCGAGCAACAAAGGCTTAAACACCAGAAATAAGGTAAGAATGGCACCGATGCCAAGTAAAGGCCGGGCGGCAATGATAATTGAACTTATGACTGCCTGAGCAACAGGGACAGCTGATTGGGCGGGAAAAGCAATGGCCAGTATGGACATGAGGAACCTCGGTAAATTTATATTTTATGTTGCATTGCAGTATGAAGATTCAGCTGTTATTTATCCAATTCCAATATCACATATCAGTTATACTTTTTGTGAATGAAATCAAGTCAATAGCGCCGTTTAATTCCATTT
>AEPR01000400.1 GCA_000195205.2 Oxalobacteraceae bacterium IMCC9480
CGCGCACGCTCCGGTTGTCGTTGATGCTACTGCGCACGTTCCACTTCCCGCTACCGACCCAACTCTCACCGTTGAATCTGTACAAGGAAACTTAAAGAGTTGCCAGCAAAGTATTCAAGGTCATTTAAGAGCAACGCCAGACCAATCAGCGTCAGTAACTACGGCTTTGACGCACCTCATCGCGGAACTGCAAGCTCGAATAAATGAAGTCAATAATCTCCAACCGTTGCCAGAGCCACCATCGAAAAGTGATCGCGCAGTACGTGACTTGCAGTTGATGATGTTGCGTACGTCTGCGGGATTGGCTGCTGAAAACTTTAGAAGAATTAAGGTTGGTTATTCGCCGCAGGATTCTTTACCTTCCGTATCAGAAAAGATAAGTGTGTCAAATTTAGAGAATGGAGTGCTGTATAGTTTGCCCACAATTAAATTGACAAGTAATATTGACAAATCAACGTTGATTAATGAGGGGAAATTAGGAAATATAAAGCACAACGAACTATTCGAGGATGTTGAATCGGCGATTGAACAATCACAAATAGCAAAAGATGCAATCCTCGAAGAAAGAACATCGAGTGTACAACTCTATGATGGTGTTAAGTTGGCATTTAAAAAGATTAGTCGAGAAATGGATTTATTGAATGGGAATGGCGATATTAAAACTTATCTTAATTCGACCAAAAAATACCTGCTTTTTTCGCGTGGAGACCCTAGTCTTTATCTTGCTGTATTAAGGATAAAGAAATTGAATGCTGATATGAATGAAATGAAATTGGAAGTTAACAATTACAACATTCCTGTTGGCAATATAAATGAAGATCTTGAAAGTATAATTAATAATAATAAAGAAATTAAGAAAAAGGTGAAGGAATTTGAAATTTTGTACCGTGAATTAGAGGGCGAAGTTAGAGGAGTTTATACGGAATTTCATGATCTTTTAAACTAATGTTATCTGCAGATAAAAGATTTTTTAGTGAAGTAAATGGTGATTGCAGGATAAATAACTAGTCACAAAATTCCCTGCGTCCACCTTTTCCAATAAACCCAAAGGCCCCCAATGAACATCACCGAAATGGAAAAAATCTACATCGCCTCCGAAAAACAACTAAGCGCATTAAATGAAGCAATCGCCTTCCTGCATCAAGACCTCCCCCGGCTAGCTCCGGCCGGCAACAGTCCCGCCGCCAAGCAGGCAAGCGCCGGCAGGACTAGCGGGCTGGCGAGTCAGCACCTGCAGGCAACACAAAGCCTGCAACGCCTGCAGCAAGATCGCGCCGATCTGATTGCGCGCAGGAAGACGGTGGAGGAATTGATCAGCCAGCACCATGCGGCAGCGCGGCCCGGGCCTGCCGGTACGCGTCCCTGATTGCGGGTTCTCCGGGCGGGGCGTGAGCGCTGTCCGGTGTTGCGTTTCTTGTCAGATATGTCGTCGCCACCGCCCCGGCCAGGTGCAAGTCAGCACCGCCACGGATACAAGACCCAAGTCCGGACTGTATGATGGTCACTCACCATCAATTACAGGTACCGGCCCTCATGGAAACATTGCACGCGTCCCGTTCCCTCATTCATTCCCGCCTTGCCGCATTGCGCGCGGCCCTGCAACAGCAGCGGCTTGACGCCTACGTTGTCCCTTCTTCCGATCCCCATTTGTCCGAATATCTGCCCGAACGCTGGAAGGGTCGCGAATGGCTGTCCGGCTTTACCGGCTCGGTCGGCACACTCATCGTCACGGCCGATTTCGCCGGGCTCTGGGCTGATAGCCGCTACTGGTCGCAAGCCGAGGCGGAGCTGGCCGGTACCGGCATCGTGCTGATGAAAATCCCGGCGGG
>AEPR01000399.1 GCA_000195205.2 Oxalobacteraceae bacterium IMCC9480
TTGAGTGCCAGCCCGAGCAGCGGCAACAGCACGAAAGTGCAGGCCAGTATCACCAGATGCAAGCGCCAGTGGGTAGCACCGGCGACGACCGCCTGACGCGGCAACTTCGCGCCGTGCAAAAAAAACAGCAGGCAAATCGCCGCGTTCGTGACGCCGTTGAAGACACCGGCTGTAGTGCCGGAACTCGGCAACACGGTGGCCGCCACCAGCGTTGCCAGCATCATCAGCATGAAGTTATCGGGTAAAAAACGCGGGCGCTTCATCCTCAGTACCCCGCCACGCCGCCGTCGGAACGCGGATCACTGGCCCCTTCGAGCATGCCGTCGGGATGGCGCACCAGCGCGCCGGCGTGGCCCATGGTTTCATCGAAGGGCAGCAGCACTTCGACGTCATGGCCGCGCGCGGCAAGCGCATCGATCACTGCTTGCGGAAAACGCTGTTCGATCTTGAGTGTGTCGGTGCTCTGGCCCCAGGTGCGACCGAGCAGCCAGCGCGGTGCGGTCACTGCCGTTTGCAGCGGCTGGCCGAACACGACATGGCGCGTGAAGACCGCTGCCTGGGTTTGCGGCTGACCGTCGCCGCCCATCGTGCCGTAGACCATAGTACGGCCGTCGTTGAGGCGGGCCGCTGCCGGATTGAGCGTATGGAATGGCTTTTTGCCGGGTTTCAGTGCCAGCAGTTTGTCGCCATCGAGACTGAACGACGCGCCGCGATTTTGCCAGTTGATGCCGGTGTTTGGCAGCACCACGCCGCTGCCGAACTCGTGATAAATACTCTGGATGAACGACACCGCCAGACCGGATTCATCGATGGTGCCCATCCAGATCGTGTCGCCCGGGCCTTTGCCATTGCCCCATGGCGCAGCCTTGTCGAGACTGATCGTCGCGGCCAGCGCATCGAGTCGTTCCGGTGCCAGCAGCGATTGCGGATCGACCGTCATGTCGGCCGGATCGGTGATGAACTGGTCGCGCAAACCGAAGGCACGCTTGGTCGCTTCGACCACTAAATGGACATGGTCGGCGCTGTCGGCTTCGACCTGCGCGAGACCAGCGCGATCGAGCAAACCGAGGATGGCCAGCGAGACCGCACCCTGTGTCGGCGGCGTCATGTTGTAGACGGTGCCGGCAGAATGCGCGAGGCGCAGTGGCGTCTTGCGTTGGGCACGGCAAGCGGCCAGATCGGCGGCACCGAGCAGCGTGCCGACCGCCGCCAGATCGGCGGCAATTTCGGTGGCGAGTGTGCCGCGATAAAAACTGTCGAGCCCGTCGCGCACCAGCATGCCCAGCGTGCGTGCCATGCGTGCTTGAACGAAGCGCTGGCCGGCCAGCGGCAATGCGCCATCGATCAGAAAAGTGTCAGTAAAACCCGGTTGCGCGGCCAGTTCCGGCAGCTTCGAAGCGGTCGCGTTTTGCTGGCTCAATGTGACCGGCACGCCGTCTTGCGCGTAGCCGATTGCGTCACGCAGCAAGCGCGCCAGTGGCAGGGTGCCGCCCAGCTCGGCGGCGACTTCCAGCGCCGCGTTCCAGCCGCCGATGGTGCCGGCCACCGTGTTGGCCGCCAGCGGTCCGCGAATCGGAATGGCTGACAGACCGCGACTGCGATAAGCCTCGATCGTCGCGGCCAGCGCGGCCTGGCCGCAGGCATCAATGGCAATCGGCTCACCCACCGGCGGCACAATCACCCAGAACGAATCGCCACCGATGCCATTCATGTGCGGATAGACCACCGCGATGGTGGCGGCGGCGGCGACCATCGCCTCGATCGCATTGCCGCCGTCGCGCATCACGGCGAGGGCGGATTGTGCAGCGAGGTGATGCGGGGCGACGGCGATGGCGTGGGTAGCGCGGGCGGTGTTCAACATGGTGGTCCCTGTTCTTGTGTGTTGGTGTTATCTCGGAGCGAAAAGTATCACGTTGGCGCAGGTTTGCCGGTATCGGAACCGGCCACCCGCGCCGTCGCGCTGCGCGCCGACACGAGGTGCGCGCGCATCTGGCGCTGGGCGGTGGTGACGTCGTGCGCCAGCAGCGCTTCGATGATGACGGCATGCTCTTCATAGGACGCGCTCATCCGCTCGACATTGCGAAATTGCGAGCGCCGGAATGGCGCAATCCGGTGCCGCAAGCCGAGCGTCATCTCGATCAGTACCGGGTTACCGCAACCGCGAATAATGACCTGATGCCACGCGTGATTGAGCTGGTCGTACAGGTCGACATCGCCGGCCCGCATCGCATCGCGCGATTGCGCATGCAGTGCGCTGAGCTGTTCGCGCTCGGTGGCCGACATGCGGATCGCTGCATACCGTGCACACGATGCTTCAAGTTCGCCGATCGCTTCGAACATGCGGTCGCGCTGGTCCGGCGTCAGTTCGGCGACCACCGAACCGCGATTGGGACGGCTCACGACCAGTCCCTGGATCGCCAGCTGCTTGAGCGCTTCGCGCACCGGCGTGCGCGAGACGCCGAATAGACCGGCCAGCATCACTTCATCGAGCCGCGCACCGGGTTCGAAGCGACCGAGCACGATGTCGTCGGCGATCTGCTTGCTGATCTGGTCGGCACGCGCACCACGCAAGCGTTCGGGTGCATTCATGCAGGCACCAGCGGATGCCAGCACGCCAGTCGCGTTGCGCCGTCGGCCAGTACCGGCGGGATCTCGCGGTGGCAGCGGTCGCTGGCCTGCGTGCAGCGCGGCGCAAAACTGCAACCGGGCGGCAGTGCAGCGAGGTTGGGCGGCGCGCCCGGAATGGCGATCAATGGCTGACCGCGATCCTCGGCCGACACCGTCGAGGCCAGCAAACCGGCACTGTACGGATGACGCGGCGCCTGCACGATGCCGGCGACGGTGTTGTCTTCGACGATGCGACCGGCGTACATCACGGCGATGCGGTCGGCCACTTCGACGGCCGCACCGATGTCGTGGGTGACGAAGATCACGGCCATGCCGGTCTCGCGCTGCAGCTCGCGCAGCAACAGCAGGATCTGGATTTGCACGGTTGCATCAAGCGCCGTGGTGGGCTCATCGGCCAGCAGCAGCTTCGGTTTGCAGGCCAGCGCCAGCGCAATCATCGCGCGCTGGCGCATGCCGCCGGACAGCTCGTGCGGATACGCATCGAAGCGCCGCCGCGCCTGCGGAATCTGCACGCGTTCGAGCATCTGCAACGCTTGTGCACGGGCGCTGGTCTCGGTGATTTTTTCATGCGCGCGGATGGCTTCGGTGATTTGCTGGCCGATCGTGTAGACCGGATCGAAGGCCAGTCCCGGCTCCTGGAACACCATCGAGGCAACCCCGCCGCGATACGCGTCCAGCGCCCTGCCCTGCAAGGCCAGCACGTCCTGGCCATCGACGTGAATGCTGCCGCTGATGCGGGTGGTGCGTGGTGCGTGCAGGCTCAGCAAGGTGCGCAAGGTGACGCTCTTGCCGGAGCCGGATTCGCCGAGCAGGCCGAGCACTTCGCCGGGCTGCAAGTCGAAGCTGACATTGTTCAGGGCGCTGGCGATGCGGCTGCCGTGGAATTGCACACCGAGGTCTTTGACGCTGACGAGAGGCGCGCTCATGCTGCATGCTCCAGCGCGATGGCGCTATGGCCGGACTGCGGATCGTTCATGTGGCAAGCGACTTGATGCCCGGGCAGATTGCGCGCCGGCAGCAGCGCCGGCGATTGCGCGCAGACTGCTTCGGCATGCGGACAGCGATCGCGGAAACGGCATCCCGGCGGCGGGTTGATCGGGTTCGGCGGGTCGCCGGCCAGTGGCGGTTTTTCGGTGCGATGGGCCGGGTCCATCGATGGCACTGCCGATAGCAAGGCGCGCGTGTACGGATGCGCAGCCTGGCCATAGATCTGTTCGACCGGGCCGATCTCGACCACCTGCCCGAGATACATCACCATCACTTCATCGCACAGGTAATGCACGACGTGCAGGTCGTGCGAAATGAACAGGTAGGTCAGCTGATGCTCGGCCTTCAATTCCTGCAGCAGATTCAGCACTTGCGCCTGCACCGATTTATCGAGCGCGGCGACGGCTTCGTCGAGGATCACCAGACGCGGATTGAAGGCCAGCGCGCGCGCAATATTGACGCGCTGGCGCTGGCCGCCGGACAGCTCGTGCGGATAACGCGAACCGAACTGGTACGGCTCCAGCCCGACCCGTGCGAGCAAGGCGCGGGCGCGCTCGGTAGCTTCCGTCGAGGTCAGGCCGTGCGCTTTCGGACCGTAGGCGATTGTCTCGACAATGGTCAGGCGCGGGTTGAGCGAAGCAAATGAATCCTGGAACACCATCTGCAAGCTTTGCCGGAAGCTTTTCAGTTCAAGGCCGCGAAATTCGCCGACGCCTTCGCCATCGAAAATCATCGTGCCGCTGTCGGGATCCATCAGCTTGGCGATCAATCGTGCGGTGGTCGATTTGCCGCAACCGGATTCGCCGACGATGCCCAGCGTCGTGCCTTTGGCGATCGAAAAACTGACGCCATCGACGGCATGGACGAACTTGCGTTCGCGCTCCAGCACGCCACGGCGCACCGGGAAATATTTTTTCAGATTGCGCACGATCAGCAGCGGTTGCGCGGGTCCGCCGCGGTCCGGAGTTACGGGAATGGTGGTCGTCATTTGCGGATATCCATGGCCGAGCGCACGCCATCGGCGAGCAGGTTGAAAGCAATCGAGGTAATAAAAATCATCGCACCGGGCAGTGCCGCTACCAGCGGGTTTAAAAATATCGCCGAGCGTAAGGTGTTGAGCATCAGGCCCCATTCCGGCTCTGGCGGTTTGACGCCGAGTCCGAGGAAGGACAGGCCGGAACCGAGGATCATGCTGACGCTCAGCAGTCCGGTCGCGTACACGAACACCGGCCCCAGCACATTGCCCAGCACATGCACGCGGATGATCGAGAAGGCCGACGCGCCGCTCATGCGTGCGGCTTCGATGTAATCAAGCCGGCGCACTTGCGTGGTCACGCTTTCGGCCACGCGCACCATTTGCGGCACGAACACGAGCGTCAGCGCGATCAGGCTGTTGCTCATGCCGGGGCCGAGCGCGCCGGCAATCGCGACCGCCAGCAGCACCGACGGGAATGCGTAGAACACATCAAGCATGCGCATCGTGATCATGTTGGCGCGACCGCCGACATAACCGGCGAACAGGCCGATCGAGGTGCCGATGACGAACGCGGCCAGCACCGGCACCACGCCCATCAGCAACGACAAGCGCCCGCCGTACATCAGGCGTGTCAGCAAGTCGCGGCCGAGTTCATCGGTGCCTAGCCAGTGGCCGGGCGAACCGACCGGCAACAGGCGGCGCAACATGCTGGCCTTGAACGGGTCGGCCGGTGCCAGCCAGGGTGCGAAGACAGCAGCACCGATGATCAGCAACAGTACGACGGCACTGATCATCGCGACCGGATCGCGACGCAACTGGCGGCCGACGACGTGCCAGAAACTGCGGCTCGGGGCGGCAGGAAGATGCGCGGGGATTGTTTGAGCGAGTGTCATTTAAGCGCGTCCCATCCGTGGATCGATCAGCGGTTGCAGGATATCGACCAGCAAATTAAGGGCGACGAAGAACAGGCACAGCACCAGGATCGTGCCTTGCAACAGCGGGATGTCGCGCTGGAAGATCGCGGTGTTGAGCAGGAAGCCGGTGCCGGGCCAGGCGAACACGGTCTCGACCAGGATCGAGCCGCCCATCAGGTAACCGAGTTGCAGGCCGGCGACTGCGAGGATGGTCGGCGCGGTGTTCTTGGCGACATGGCGGAAGATCGCGCGATTACTCAATCCTCTGGCACGCAAGGCAATCACGAACTCCTGCTCCAGCATGTCGGCCACCAGCGCGCGCACGGTGCGGGTGATGATGCCGAGCGGGATCACTGACAGCGTCAGCGCCGGCAGGACCAGATAGCGCATGTGTTCGAGGTCCCACAGCCACTCGGACGAGCCGCCCGGACCGGCGCCCATCGCCGGAAACCAGGCCAACTTGGTCGAGAAAATAATCGTCAGCACCAAGCCCAGCCAGTAATGCGGAATGCTCACGCCGATGACGGACAGGACGGTGGCAATGCGGTCAATCCAGCTGCCATGCCAGTAGCCGGCCAGTGCACCGAGGAGGCAACCGGCGAGCACACCGGCCAGTCCCGCAACACCGGCCAGTAGCAGCGTGTTGCTGACTGCGCCGAGGACTTCGGTGACGACTTCACGGCCGGAGGCGATTGACTTGCCGAGGTCGCCTTGCACGGCGCGCAGCAGCCATTTGCCGTACTGGATAGGGATAGGCTGGTCGAGACCGTAGGCCGCTTTCAGGGCGGTGATGACTTCGGCTGGCGCATCGGCCGGCGCGATCGCGTTGAGCGGATCGCCGGGGGCGAGGTAGACCAGCATGAACGACACCAGCGTGACGCTGAGTGCGATCGGAATGGTGTAGAGCAGGCGTTTCAGAATGTAGGAAAACATCGGGGTCTTTCAAAATCGGTAGTGCGAAGAGAATTGGCGTCGTTCTTTTGGGCGCGCGCGTGGGCACGATGAAGCCGTGCC
>AEPR01000398.1 GCA_000195205.2 Oxalobacteraceae bacterium IMCC9480
CCGACGCACAGTGGCAAGCGCTGCACAGCGAGCGCCACACGGTACTGCTGTATCCGGACACGCCTGGCACACCGGCGTCACCGCCGCTGGCAGGTTGCGACCTGGCGCATTTGCGCGTGATTGTACTGGATGGCACCTGGCGCAAGAGCCGAAAGATGCTGCACCTCAATCCTCAGCTGCAGCAATTGCCGCGCCTGGCCTTGCGCGAGGCACCCGCATCGCAGTACCACATCCGCAAAGCGCATCGCGCCGACCAGCTCTCCACGCTGGAAGCCACCTGCCACGCGCTGCTGCAACTGGGTGAGCCGGCCGATGCGCTGCAACGCCTGCTGCTGGCCTTCGATGGTTTCGTGGCACAGCAGGCGCGCTATAAAAACACGCACCGCGCATCACCATGACGGTGTTGCCAAGAGTAAAATCCGCACTCCGAAATGTGACTTCCCCCTGATTCCTGATGCCAACCACCTTCCCTGGCCGCCGCGCCGCCGTTCTCACTGAAATAGCCAGCTTGTGGCAACTGGCCTGGCCGGTCGTCATCGGCCAACTGGCCACCGTCGGCATGTCGGTCGCCGATGTCGCCATGACCGGCCATGTCAGTGCCGATGACCTCGCCGCAGTGTCGCTGGGTGCCTCGATCTGGACCATCGTGATCGTCACCGTGATGGGCATCATGATGGCCATCAATGCGGTCGTCGCGCATGAGGTCGGTGCCGGTACGCGCTCGCGCATTGCGCCGGCGGTGCGCCAGTCGCTCTGGAAAGCCGTCGGTATCGGCCTGATCGCCACGGTGCTGGCCAACTGGTCGACGCTGGTGTTCGGTCATCTCGGGCTGGAGCCGCTGGTGCGCGACAAGGCCAGCCTGTTCGTCCACGTGATCAGTATTGGCGTCCTGCCGTTTGCTGCCTACCGGGTCCTGTACGGCTATAGCGCCAGCCTGAACCAGACCAAGCCGGTGATGGTGATCGCGCTGCTCGGCTTGCTGTTCAATGTCTTCGTCAACTGGTTGCTCGTGTTTGGCAACTGGGGCTTCCCGCAGCTCGGTGCGGTCGGCTGTGCGTGGGCCACCGCGCTCGGCCTGTGGTTGATGCTGGCAGCGATCATCTGGTGGATCAACCATGCACCGGCCTACCGCGATAGCACACCGTTCACGCAATGGGAGCGCCCTGACTGGCATGAAATCAAGCGCCTGCTCAAAATGGGACTGCCCATCGGCGTGACTTATTTTGCCGAGGTCAGCGCCTTCTGCGTGATCGGCTTGCTGGTCGCGCGCTTCGGTGCAGTGACGGTGTCGGCGCACCAGATTGCCTTGAATTTTTCCTCCCTGGTGTTCATGGTGCCGCTGGGACTGGGCATCGCGCTGCTGACCCGTGTCGGCCAGGCCGTCGGCGAAGGCGATCCGGAACGCGCCCGCTTCGTGTCCTGGGTCGGCGTCGGTTTGTCGCTGGCTTTTGCGGTGGTATCGGCCGCCTTCATTGCGCTGTTTCGTTACCAGATCGCAGCGGCCTACACGTCCGATCCGGCGGTACAGGAACTCACCGTGCACCTGCTGTTGCTGGCGGCCTTGTTCCAGTTGTCGGATGCCACCCAGGTCGCCGCGTCCTGCGCGATCCGCGGTTACAAGGTAACCCGGACCCCGATGCTGATTCATCTGGTGGCGTTCTGGGGATTTTCGATTCCGCTCGGTTGCGTGCTGGGACTCGCTCCGGCCTGGCTGTCGTGGGGGCCGGCGCAGCCCATGTCGGCTACCGGATTCTGGATTGGCCTGACGCTGGGCTTGTCGATCGCAGCGGTCCTGCTGGTGTGGTACCTGCATCGATTATCGAGCCGCCGGATTACCGCCTGGCGCGCCAGCGCACTTCCCGTATGAACCTTTTTCAGCGTCCGTGTCCGCATCAGGTACGATGCCCCACACCTCTTTGCCATTTATCCCAGGAGCGCTCATGACGCATCCCGAACTACATCAGAAATTTTTCCTGTTTTTGCTGGCCGCCGTCACGCTCGCCTTCGGCTGGATTTTGCTGCCGTTTATCGGCGCCGTGTTCTGGGCTGCCGTGCTGGCACTGCTGTTCGCCCCCTTGCACCGCCGGCTACTCAATCGTTTCGGCCAACGCCACACGCTGTCGGCACTGGCCACGCTGATGGTGGTGCTGTTCATCGTAATCCTGCCGCTGACGCTGATCGGCGTCTCGCTGGCACAGGAAGGCACGCTGGTCTATCACAAAATCCGCACCGGCTCGCTCGACTTCGGCACCTACTTCCAGCAAATCCTCGCCGCACTGCCGCAGTGGCTGGTCACGCAACTGCAACGCGTCGGCATGGCGGACTTTACCGAACTGCAGGACAAGGTCTCGCAGGTGATCCGGCAAGGCAGCCAGACCATCGCCAGCCAGGTCCTCAATATCACCCAGAACACCTTCGACTTCGTCATCGGTTTCGGCATGATGCTGTACCTGCTGTTCTTCCTGCTGCGCGATGGCGCGGCGCTGTCGGCGCGCATCCGGCATGCGATCCCGCTGGAACGCGAACAAAAAAAGCAGCTGGTCGCCAAGTTCGCCACCGTCATCCGCGCCACCGTCAAGGGCAACATCGTCGTGGCCGCCAGCCAGGGCACGCTGGGCGGGCTGATGTTCTGGTTTCTCGGCATCCAGGGCGCGCTGCTGTGGGGTGTGCTGATGGCCGTGCTGTCGCTGTTGCCGGCCATCGGTGCGGCCCTGATCTGGGGACCGGTTGCCATCTACTTCCTGCTCACCGGTGCGATCTGGCAAGGCGTCACGCTAATCGCCTTTGGCGTGCTGGTGATCGGCCTGGTCGACAATATCCTGCGCCCGGTGCTGGTCGGCAAGGACACCCAGATGCCGGATTACGTGGTGCTGATTTCGACCATAGGCGGGATTTCGGTGTTCGGGCTGAGCGGCTTTGTGGTCGGCCCCTCGATTGCCGCAATGTTCATGGCAGCCTGGACGCTGCTGGACCGCGAAAAAGACCAGGTCAGATCCTGACATGACACCTCCCGAGCAGCCGTTAGCACTCGCCGCGCAAGACATGCCGCCCACCAGCCAGCACTACCGGTCGCTGTTCGACCAGCATCCGGACGCCGTCGCGTCGTTCGACACACGCGGCAATTTTGTGTCGCTCAATCCGGCCGCCGAAAGACTGCTTGGCTACAGTGCCAACGAGCTCATCGGCACCGCCTATTTTTCACTGATCGCCGCCAGCCACCAGCAAGTCGTGTTCGACAACTTCCTGCTGGCGCTATCGGGTACCTGTAGCACCTACGACATGCGGGGACACGTGAAGTCGGGTGCCGCGATCCTGCTGCAAGTGACCAATCTGCCGATCATGATCGATGGCGTTGCGGTCGGTATCTATGGCATCGCCAAGGACATTACCCGCGAAGCGGCCGCCGCCGAGCTGCAACGCGTGACCAATGAACGCTTCAGCAATGTGGCGCGCGTGACCACCGACACCATCTGGGAATGGGATTTCGGCAGCGATACGATCTGGTGGAGCGATGGCATGCAGAGCCAGTTCGGCTACCACGCCGACGATATCGCGCCGGACAGTACGTTCTGGACCAGCTGCATCCATCCCGACGACGTCGAGCGGGTAGTCACCGGCATCCATGCGGTGATTGACGGCAGCAGCAACGACTGGTCCGACACCTATCGTTTTCGCCGGCATGACACCAGCTACGCTTTCGTGGCCGACCGCGGCCTCGTGATCCGCGATACCGCGCAGCGCCCGGTGCGCATGGTCGGCGGTATCAGCGATGTCAGCGCCCAGCACGAATCGGTCCGGCTGCTCGATCGCCTCAATCGTGCGCTGCGCATGCTCAGTGCCGGCAACCAGATGCTGATTCGCGCCGGGTCCGAACAGGAGCTGCTGGACAACATCTGCCAGATCGCCCACACCATAGGCGGCTACCGGATGGCCTGGGTCGGCTATGCCGGTGACGACGCGCAATCGCGCATCTTTCCGGTGGCCCATGCGGGTATCGGCTTTGACCTGCTTAACAGCATTACGGTCAGCTGGTCGGCCGACATGCCGACAGGCCAGGGCCCATCGGGCCAGGCCATCCGCAGCGGTCAGCCTGTGGTCATGGAAAACGTGGGGCAGGATGCGCGCTTTTCGGCATGGTGGTCGCACGTTGAAGCGATGCAATTTTCGACGGTGATCAGTCTGCCGCTGCGCGATGCAACCAAGACCTTCGGCATCGTCACGCTGTACTCGGACGAAGTGCGCTCGGTGCCACCCGAAGAAATGACGCTGCTGTGCGAACTGGCCGACAACCTCGCCTTCGGCATTGAAAACCGGCGCGTGCAGGAAGAGCGCCGACGCCTGCAGATCACGGTCGAAAAAGTCGCGGCGGCGGTCTCGTCCACCTCGACCCGCAAGGCGGCGCAGTTTTTCGAGCAGCTCACCCGCAACATGGTCGATGCCGTCGATGCCAGCGCCGGTTTCATTGCCCGGCTCGACCCCGGCACCGCAGGATCGGCCTGGACCGTGGCGGCAATCATCGGTAGCGATATCCATCCGAACTTTGCCTGCCCGCTTGAGGTCAGGGCGTGCGCGCAGCTGCTGGCGCACGGCGAATGCGTGATGGAAGACGAGCTCGCCGGTAGCTTTCCCGGGCCATCCACTTTCCTGATCGACGGCATGCGCAGCTGCGTCGGGCTACGACTCGACCGTGCCGACGGGCAAGCGATCGGCATGCTGTTCGTGCTGTTTCAGGAGCGTCTGGAACGTCGCGATCACACCTGCTCGACCTTGCGCATCTTCGGTGCCCGCGCCAGCGCCGAGCTGGAACGCCAGAGCGCCGACTTGCGTCTGCGCGACCAGGCCGCGCTGCTCGACCTGGCCACCGATGCCATCATCGTGCGCGACATGCAAGGTATGGTGACGTTCTGGAATCACGGCGCACAGCGACTTTACGGCTGGAGCAGTGACGAGGCGCAGGGACCGGCCATGCTCAGCCGCAGCCACGCCGAAACGCTGGAACTGCAGGAGCCGATGGCGCGCGTCGTACAGGACGGCGCATGGCGCGGCGAACTGCTACAGCGACGCCAGGATGGCGGTGCCGTCGCCGTCGAAGCACGCTGGACCCTGATCCGTGGCGACGATGGCGCACCGCTGTCAATCCTGGCCATCGAAACCGACATCACCCAGCGCAAGTCGGCCGCCAGCGAAATCGAACACATGGCGTTCTACGATCGCCTGACCGACCTGCCCAACCGTTTGCTGCTGCGCGACCGCTTGCAACACGCCCTCGACGCCAACGAACGCAGCGGCCGCATGGGTGCGCTGCTGTGCATCAACCTCGATAATTTTAAGCACCTCAATGACACGCTCGGCCACGACATGGGCGACCTGCTGCTGCAACTGGTGGCCGTGCGCCTGAGTTACTGCCTGCGCGCCAGCGATACCGTGGCCCGTCTTGGCGGCGATGAATTCGTGATCCTGCTGGCCGACCTGGGCGAACTGCCCGGCGAAACGGCCTCGGGTGCCAAGCTGGTCGCCGAAAAAATCCTCGACGCGTTCACCGATCCGTTCCAGCTCGGCACCGACGAACCCTGCACCACCCCGAGCATCGGCATCACGCTGTTCTCGACTGCCGCCGACAGCATCGACGAGCTGCTGCGCCGCGCCGACCTGGCGATGTACCAGGCCAAATCGGCCGGTCGCAACACGATGCGGTTTTTTGATCCGGACATGCAGGCCGCCGTCAGTGCGCGCATCGTGCTCGAAACCGAATTGCGCAGCGCGCTGCGGCTGGGCCAGTTCCTGCTGCATTACCAGCCGCAGGTCGATGCCGCCGGCCAGCCCACCGGTGCCGAGGCGCTGGTGCGCTGGAACCATCCGCAGCGCGGCATGGTGCCGCCGTTCGCCTTCATCCCGCTGGCCGAAGAAACCGGCCT
>AEPR01000397.1 GCA_000195205.2 Oxalobacteraceae bacterium IMCC9480
TTTCTTCGCACCAGCCATATTCGCCGCTATCAATGATGCCGATCGATTGCTGTACTTTTTTCAGCAATTTGCGTTCACGGTCGCGGGTCCGCAATTCCAGTGCATGTTCTTCTTCGATGGTGGCACGGTCGGCAGGATCCGGTACCAGTACGGTTTCACGCAGATGCTCGGTGGTCTCACCGGCATTTTTCAGAAGGTCTTTTTCGAGTTGCTGCAAACGGGCTTTGAAAAACGCCAGTTGCGCTTCGTTCATGTAGTCTTTTTCGCCCATCTTGAGCAATTGCTCTTCGGTCAGCAAGGCACCGTCGGAGGACGCGGAAGAAGTTGTTTTGGTTGTCTTGGTTGCCACTTCGGTTACTTTCGAGACTGCAGTTCGTTGGATATTACCCTCAAATCCGCCGCTGGCATTGTTGGTGCGCAGAGGTATGCCGGATCGGGGTGCTTTGGCTCTGAAGCGCTCTGTTGCAACTAACTGGTAGATCTGGATGATGCATCTTGTGACCAGGAAAATATCATGGCGCGGTGGCCATGCTTTTTTGTCCGGTTAATGTCGCTTGCACCACCCTTTGCCGGCCTCTGTAGCATCTGGTACGGGCTCGAATGCCGACAGCTATTTCTGGCGCGGCTGTCTTGGACAGTTTATACCAAACACTGTTCCAGTCCGTGAATAAAAATTTCTTCCGGTAAGTTTTTACCGATAAAAACCAGCTTGCTTTCCCGCTTTTCTGTCTCTCCCCAGCGCGCGCCGACATCACTCCCCATGATTTGATGTACGCCCTGAAACAACACCTTACGGTCGGCTCCATCCATTACCAGCACGCCCTTGTAGCGCAGCATGCGCGGACCATAGACCTGCACGATGCCGCCAAGGAAGTCATCGAGTCGGGCCGTATCGAACGCACGCAGGCTTTTGAATACGAAGGCCTTGATGTCATCGGTGTGGCCTGAGTGATGGTGGTCGTGCCCTGCGTGGTCGTCACAATCGTGGTCGTGGTCGTGGTCATGATCTTCTTCCTGACTCAGGAACGCCGGATCGATATCAAGCTTGTCATTGAGGTTGAAGCCCCGGATATCGAGAATGTCGGCGATCGGGGTGAGTCCGAAGTCGCTGTTGCCGATTGCCGCGCGCGGATTGATCCGACGGATGCGCGCGGTCAATTGTTGCATCGCTTCTTCAGTGACGAGATCGCTCTTTGAAATCAGGATGCGGTCAGCAAAGCCGATCTGGCGTTGTGCTTCCTCGTGTTCGTCGAGCTGTCCCATCGCGTGCTTGGCATCGACGACCGTGATAACGGCGTCGAGCATGTATTGGCTGGCGACGGCATCATCGATAAAAAAAGTTTGTGCCACCGGACCGGGATTGGCTAGTCCGGTTGTTTCGATGACCAGCCGGTCGAATTGCAATTCTCCGGCATCGCGACGCGCGGCCAGTGCGGTCAGGCCGACGATCAGATCACCGCGCACCGTGCAACAAATGCAACCGTTGTTCATTTCGATGATCTGTTCGGAGCTGTCCTGAACCAGAATTTCATTGTCGATATTTTCCGGGCCGAATTCGTTTTCGATGACGGCAATACGGAAGCCGTGCGGTTCCTGCAGGATGCGATTGAGCAGTGTGGTTTTGCCGGCACCAAGAAACCCGGTCAGGATGGTCGTAGGAATAAGAGCCATGAATTAGTTCTGCGCGCATCGGCATTGGATGGATATGGCCTCTAATATGGAGCCATTCTTAAAATTTCCAATGGCTGATCCGCGCATACTCGTGAGTATCGGGCACCACCGGGACAATCGGGGTATTGGTATCGCCGATATGGCGTCAGGATTTTTTTCTGGCACGGGGGTGAGCGGCATCATAAACCTGGGTCAGCCGCTGGAAATCTAGCGCCGTATAAATTTGCGTTGAGGTAATTGACGCATGTCCCAGCATCTCCTGGACTGCCCGCAAATCACCTGACGATTGCAAGACATGCGACGCAAACGAATGGCGCAACACGTGCGGATGCACGTTGGCCGGGATACCGGCACGCGTGGCGTGGGCTTTCAGGCGCAGCTGGATCAGTCTTGCCGAGATACGGCTGCCGCGGGTGCTCAGG
>AEPR01000396.1 GCA_000195205.2 Oxalobacteraceae bacterium IMCC9480
TGCTCGTTAAGTTGATGCATATGGGGCACATACCCCCGTGCCCACCCTACGAATCGCCGTAACGTGTTCCTGTAATGCGTGAATTTGTAGGGTGGGCACGGCTGTTTGTGCCCACGCGCGCGCACCACTAACGACGCTCAATCCCGGTCCTGCGGTCGGCTGATCAGTACCGTCGCAATCCGGCGATCCAGCATCGCTGCAATTTCAAAGCGCAAGCCATCGAGTTCGATCGCCTCGCCGACCGTCGGCAGGGTCGCAAAGCGCGCCAGCAGGAAGCCGGCGATTGAGGTGTAGTCATTGTCGTCAGTGACCAGCACACTCGTTTCCAGCACCTGTTCGAGATAGCGCAAATCGGCGCTGCCGGCCACCTGCCAGCGGTTCTCAGCGAGCTGCTGCACGGTCGGTTGCTCGTCTTCGTCCGGAAATTCACCGGCAATGGCTTCGAGAATATCGAGTGGCGTGACCAGGCCTTGCAGGGTGCCGTATTCGTCGGCGACCAGGATGAATTGTCCGGACGAGTGCTTGAGCGCCTCCATCACTTTCATTACGCCGACCGTGTCCGGCAGAATGATGGGCGGGTGCACGCTGACGTGCTCGTCTATCCTGCCGTTCAGGGTGAGATCGCCGATCAGGTCCTTGGCATGGGCCACGCCGATGATGTTATCCATCTCGCCACGCGATACCGGAAAGAAGCTATGCGGCGTAGCGAGGATCTGGCGACGGATGGTCGCGGCGTCTTCATCGAGGTTGATCCACGACATCTCCGAGCGCGGCGTCATGATCGAGCGGATCGAGCGTTCAGCCAGACTTAGCACGCCGCTGACCATATTGCGTTCTTCGGCACCGAAGGTCGTCAGTTCGACTTCCGGTTCGGTGCTGGCAGCGTGCTCGCTCTGTTCGGCACGGGTGCGGCTGCCCAGCAGGCGCAGGATCGCTTCGGCAGTGCGGTCACGCAAGGTCAGGTGCGCGGCCTTGCGCAGGAAATTACGCTGCATTAGCTGGTTAAAGAATTCAACCACAATCGAGAAGCCGATGGCCGCATACAGATAGCCTTTCGGAATCTTGAAGCCGAGACCTTCGGCCACCAGGCTCAGGCCGATCATCAGCAGGAAGCTCAGGCACAGCACCACCACGGTCGGATGCGCATTGACGAAACGGGTCAGTGGCTTCGAGGCCAGGATCATGATCGCCATCGAGATGATCACCGCCGCCATCATCACGCCGAGTTCATCGACCATGCCGACGGCCGTGATGACGGCGTCCAGCGAGAACACCGCATCGAGCACCACGATCTGCGCAATCACCACGCCCAGACTGACGTAGACGCGCGGACCGCTTTGCACATGGGTGATGCCTTCTAGGCGTTCATGCAACTCCATCGTCGCCTTGAACAGCAGGAACAGGCCGCCCAGCAGCAGGATCAGGTCACGTCCGGAGAACGCCAGCGGGCCGAGCGAGAACAGCGGCGTGGTCAGCGTGACCAGCCACGAAATCATGGTCAGCAAGCCGAGTCGCATGATCATCGCCAGCGACAGGCCGATCAGGCGCGCCTTGTCGCGCTGATGCGGTGGCACCTTGTCGGCCAGGATCGCGATGAAGATCAGGTTGTCGATGCCCAGTACGATTTCGAGGACGACAAGTGTCAGTAAGCCTACCCAGATAGTCGGGTCGAAGAGCCATTCCATGTGTGATGCCTTGTGCAATAAGAGGATAAAAAGCGCGCGCTGGCGCAGACCGGAGCAGTCCGGAAATTAGAGAGTGTGGTGGCGGCGCTCTTACCGGGGCGGGGGCGTCGGTACCGGGAAAAACAGCGCGCTCGGTACGACGGGCACGTAGCCCGGCAAGGATGTCGTGGCAGCGATGCTGCGCAGGCAGAAAAAGCCCGGGCCGGTCAGTGCGCTCAGGTCAGTGCTGGCCATCGGCAGGTCAGCCTCGTCAGTGACAATCGATTGCGAGCAGGACGATGTGTTGTCGGGAGCCGCGACCGAAGCTTGGCCATCAGCGGGGAAATTGAAGCCGTCGGCAAGCAGTTGCAACGGAAGCAAACACATCAGGCACAGGACGAGGACTCGTCGCATAGATTCCGGCAGGGTTTCGAAGCGGATGAGTATAACCACAATTGCAGCTCGGCCTTTAATGGTGACTTGCGGTAGCCATGAGCCCGGACTTTTTTCGTCGCCCCCAGGAAGCTGTTTGGAATAGATTGTTGATCTCCCAAATGACTGTTCGGCCTGAACTTCCAAA
>AEPR01000395.1 GCA_000195205.2 Oxalobacteraceae bacterium IMCC9480
GACATCGCTGTCGCGGAAACGTTGCTGCATCGATGCTTGCGCGTTATTGCGCGAAATCTGATCCTGTTGTTGCTGTGCAAGGATGCCATTTTTGCGCATGTCTTCGCCCACCTGGTTCGCGGTCAGTGTCGACAGGATGGTCGTTTCGTGATCCTTCAAATACTGGGGGACGGGTACGCCGATCGCATCTGCCAGCACTTCGTAAGCCACTAGGGGATACACAGGCATCGCCGCACTTGATGGTCCATCGGCCTCCAAGTGTTGCATTGCCTGTAGCAACACATGGATCAGCACATCTCGCCGGCTTTGGCCCTCCTGCCACTGTTCACCATTGTGAATGCGCCAGGCGCTATCGTTTGCATTGTGTAAATTAAAATTGCGTTCAACGCCCTCGATGAATGTCGGTACGAACGGGTTGGCGGATTCGCGGATTTTTCTCTTGAGGTAGGCTTCGTCTCCTACGTAGGGGTAGCGTTCAAGCGGCGCCAATGTCACGCTGTCCTTGGCCAACAAGCTGTGAGAAACAAAATTAAGGAAGGTGGCCGCATTCTCGTTTTTTGCGGCGATTTGACGGATAAATTCGGCATGCGGAATATTCCCAAGCGAACATGCTAATGCGGCGACATCCGTTGGCGTTTTTTCAAAACGCTGCGCATTTGTAAGGGCTACTGGCGCTCTTTCGTTCTGATCTGTAATCGAAAACGGCGCATCGGACATAAGTCGCTGGTGAAGTGACGGCGCATCGCCTTCACAGCAATCGGTGGCCTGTTGATCATTCTCTGTGTCGCTCGCAGGATGTGCATTTAATGCGTCGACCAACCTGTCGGCAAGCAACTCCGATTTGGTTTTCATTAAAGACTGCGGTGCAGTTTTTCTGCTCCACCACTTTGATTTCGGCTTGGCCAGGAGAACTCGGTATTCCGGCTCACTGTAGCTCGTCTGTATCTCTTGCCTCTCAACTTCAGCGAGACCCGTGCGGATGAAGGGTTCTCCCTGAAATTGTATTTCGTGGTCAGGATCCACTTCGACTTGCGCAGCAATGACTGATGCCAGTGCCGCCACTTGTCGATTGCTACGAGCCAAATTTTCAATGACCTGCAATGGGTGTTTATCTCGCTGCGCTTCAATCAGATTGGCGAGAGTTGAACGGACAGTGTCTTGTCGTAGTAATCGAGAATCGTGCTGCGCCCGTGACGACGGTCCAGCCTCATCTATAGTTGCTTGCTCGCCGCGACCTACGGCATCTGGGGGTGGAAGCAGGGCAGTATTGACTCGTTGAGGAGGTGCTCCCAAGGATGGTTGAGTAGTGGACCGGTTTATCGGACCTGGCAACGTGGCAGACTTGGACAAAGAACCTTTTGCGTCTCGCTTCCTAATTTCATCAACCAGCACGTCACGCACCTCATCAATCTGCGCCTGAGAGTGAAGAAACATCGGACCCCGCCCCTTGCGCCCGTTGATCACGACGTCAACAAGTGCGACATCGATGTCCTCCTCCTTGAGTCCAGCAGCGACCCGCACCATCATTTCCCGATAAACAATCAACGCAGCGTTACGCCCAATTCCTGCATGGCTGATGATCATGGGATCGGTTTGCCCCGCGAACTCTGCTGCTGGTGGCGCGCGATCAAATTTTAGATGCGCATCTACCAGCGCATCGGCTTTTTTGATTTCCTTTGCCCTTAGCAAATTATTCGAAAATTCCAATCCGGCTTGGGTTAAATGCACAGTTTTTTGTTCTGCCTTTCCTTCTTTTACGGTAAGTTCATAACAGCAATGATCGTTATCGGCGTTAATGCCGGGAAGCAGTACCTGCTTGAAATCCATCACCTTAAATCGGCCACCAAGGATGACTTCGGCATTCCCATTTTTGGCGGATTTAAGTAAGTCGATAACGGATTTTTCGGACGACTCTTTGGCAGATGGATTCATCGTAAACTTATGGGCTTTGCGGGACACAAACTGAAACAATCCCTGCCCGGAGTCGATCCCCTGGATCAAAAAATTCTCACATAAGTTGAATTCCTGGGGGGACTGGCCTGCGATTACCAGCTGGGGCGCCAATTCCAGTCCGCGTAGATCACACCGCGAAAACGCAATCCTGTTGGCATTAATAGGGGTCATGACCGGCATACGGGATTTGACGGTACACACCTTCACGACGCTATGCTCGGGACAAATCACGTTTTCATGGGTACTTTTTACACCTATGGCCCTCTGAAATAATCGTTTAAGGTTATCCGTCGCTACGGCAAGCCGTTGCCAAAGTGCCGTACGAGATGGTGCTGGTATCGGAAGTTGGGAACTCGACGGCGACCACGGTTTAGATCCTACTGAAGTATTTAGAGCGACCATATCAAGTCCTTACCTAAACGTAAATTTGTTGATGAATCAACTCACTGAGATGAATTTCCGGTCGGAAAATGCAAGCTGTAATGATCCTTGTCCAGCCACAGGATCGGCCGATGACTGAAGGCCGACAACAGGGTATCGATGGATTCCTGCGGGTCTCCTGCCTGTTGGGTCAGTTGCTCGACGTGCTGTGCTATGTCGGAGCCGTGCGGTGCAGCGACACGGAGTTGGGCCGACTGTCCATCATGTTCGACTACCAGCAGCGGCAAGTTCAAGGCACGGTGCAATGTCACTGGCAAATTACTGGTGGCGGGGCTTCCGGGATGTTCCAGGCCCTGGATTTCGGCCATGAAACTGCCATCAAGCTTTCCTTGCGCATCGGCATGTGGTCGAAACGCAGTGGCGATCTCGAGCTGCAGCCGCTGCAAGAATGCCTCGGGCGTATTTCTGATGCTGGCCGAATTGTTCGTCCACGGGAAGCGGTTTCCGAATAACGTGGAAAGGCGTCGATTTGCACCCAAGTGGGCGGCTCTGGCGAGGTTGTCGGCCCAAGGAGTTACGGGCTGGCCAGCTGCCGCCGGTGAGCTGGTGCCACGCATGAACCCAAAGGCATCTTCGCGGTATAACTGCGCGATGGCGTGAAGCACTGGTGCATCGGCCTCTGCATAATTTTTTATCCCTGCAGCACTCGATATTGCCAACAGGCTCCCAGCCAGCTGATCCGGGCTGGCCGAAGCAAACGCTGACAGCCATGAGCTGCGTAACCAGCAAAGGTTGTCTTGCATGTGGCCA
>AEPR01000394.1 GCA_000195205.2 Oxalobacteraceae bacterium IMCC9480
GCACCGGCTGGCTTCTCGAAAAAATGGCTGTCGCTGTTGCGTGACGAGATGGGATTCGAGGGCGTCATTTTCAGTGACGACCTCAGCATGGAAGGTGCCAGCATCGCCGGTGATGTGGTCGCCGGTGCGACGGCCGCGCTGCAGGCCGGTTGCGACATGGTCCTGATTTGCAACCGGCCCGACATGGCCGACCAGCTGCTTGGCGGCCTTGATCCTTCCTTGATGTCGCCGGCCAGCGCTGCGCGCGTTGCAGCACTGCTACCGGCGGGGGCAGCGATGTCGTGGGATGCACTGCAAACCGACCAGCGTTATCTGTCGGCCTTACGCACGATTGCCAGCCTGATGCATGCCTGAGAAAACACCACCGACGACCGCCGTCACGCCAACAGATCCACGCGCTATCGTGCTCGACACGGTGGCCAAGTTGCCGCACCTGCCTGGCGTGTACCGCTATTTCGATGCCGACAATAATGTGCTGTATGTCGGCAAGGCGCGTGACCTCAAAAAACGCGTCTCCAGTTATTTCCAGAAAACCCTCAGCAGTTCGCGTATTGCGATGATGGTCGAGCGTATCGCCCGGCTAGAGACCACCGTGACCCGCAGCGAAGCCGAAGCGCTGATCCTGGAAAATAATCTGATCAAGGCCTTGCAGCCGCGTTTCAATATCTTGTTCCGCGATGACAAGTCCTATCCGTATCTGAAAATCACCGGCCAGGCATTTCCGCGCATGGCGTATTACCGCGGCTCGGTTGACAAGCGCAGCCAGTTCTTCGGACCGTTTCCGAGTGCCTGGGCGGTCAAGGAATCGATGCAGATCCTGCAAAAGGTATTCCTGTTGCGCACTTGCGAAGACAGTGTGTACGCCAACCGCACGCGGCCTTGTCTGCTGCATCAGATCCATCGCTGCAGTGCGCCTTGCGTTGCCGAAATCAGCCAGGAAGACTACAACCTCGATGTCGAGAACGCTGCGAAATTTCTGCGCGGACGGCAAAGCGAAGTGATGCAAACGCTGGAAGGGAAAATGCACGCGTATGCCGGCGAGCTGAAGTTCGAACAAGCGGCAGGAGTGCGTAATCAGATCAGCGCGTTGTCGCGCGTACTGCATCAGCAAACCATGGAAACAGGTAGCGATGCCGACATCGATATCATCGCCGTCATCGTGCAGGGCGGTCGTGCCTGCGTGAACCTGGCGATGGTGCGTGGCGGCCGGCATCTCGGCGACCGCGCTTATTTCCCGACCCACGTTGACAACGCCCTGGCCACTGCCGAGGATGCCATCGATGTCGAAGTGCTGAAGGCTTTCTTGGCACAGCATTATCTGGAAAAATTCATCCCGTCGACGCTGATCCTGAACCTGGAATTTGACCAGCCGGAGTTGATGCTGGCGCTGATGGAGCAGTGCGGACACCGGATTAACCTGCTGTTCCAGCCGCAAGCGCAGCGTCGCCAATGGCTGGAAATGGCCTGCAAGGGTGCCGAGATTTCACTCGCGCGCTTGCTGTCGGAGCAGGGCTCGCAGCAGTCGCGTACGCGTGCGCTGGTCGAGGTGCTGGCGCTTGATAGTGCCGACATCGAGACCTTGCGCGTCGAGTGTTTCGACATCAGTCATACGCAAGGTGAAGCGACCCAGGCGTCGTGCGTGGTGTTTCATCACCATGCGATGCAGAACGGTGAATACCGGCGCTACAACATCAACGACATCACCCCGGGCGATGACTACGCCGCGATGCGCCAGGTGCTGACGCGCCGCTATGAAAAAGTCGCCAACGGCGATGGTGTGATGCCGGATATCGTCCTGATTGATGGTGGCAAAGGGCAAGTGGAAGTGGCACGCCAGGTGTTTGCCGAACTCGGACTGGACATCAGCCTCATCGTTGGCGTCGCCAAGGGAGAAGGGCGCCGCGTGGGACTGGAGACGCTGGTGTTCGTCGATGGTCGCGAGGCCAGGGAACTTGGCAAGGAATCAGCCGCGCTGATGCTGATCGCCCAGATTCGCGATGAGGCGCATCGCTTTGCGATTACCGGCATGCGTGCGCGACGCGCCAAGACGCGGCAGGCGTCGCGCCTCGAAGAGATCGAAGGGATCGGTGCCAAGCGACGACAAAAACTGCTGGCGCGTTTTGGTAGCTTGCGTGAAGTGACCAATGCCAGCGTGGAAGAGCTGACATCGGTCGATGGGATTTCCCGCCAATTGGCGGAAGACATTTACCGGCAATTGCATTAGATTACGGGCACGTTGCGTTACGCGGACTTCCGGAAGCCGGACGCGCAGCGCAACGTCTTATCAAACTTAGCCTGACTTTCAAGAATTCGACCCATGCCACTGAACTTTCCGATCCTGCTCACGTGGTTGCGTGTTGCCCTCATCCCCTTGATGGTAGGGGTGTTTTATTTGCCGGGGTCCTGGATATCGGCGTTTGACAAAGGCCTGGCATCGACTTGCATTTTTGTGGTCGCGGCGCTCACGGATTGGCTCGATGGTTTTCTCGCGCGGCGCTGGAATCAGACCTCCGCTTTCGGCGCGTTCCTTGATCCGGTGGCCGACAAGCTGATGGTGGCGGGTGCGCTGCTGATCCTCGTACAGCTGGACCGTGTCAATGCCGTGGTGGCCTTCATCATCATCGGTCGCGAGATCACGATTTCAGCGTTGCGCGAATGGATGGCCCAACTCGGTGCCTCCAAATCCGTGGCGGTCAGTTCGATCGGAAAGATTAAGACCACGGCGCAGATGGTGGCGATTCCAATGCTGCTGTATTACGACACCTTGTTCGGATTTATGGACACCCGCATCTGGGGCCAATGGTTGCTCGGCGTCGCGGCGATACTGACCGTGTGGTCGATGTTTTATTATCTGAAAAAAGCATGGCCGCTGATGAAAGAGAATTCTGGGCCGATGAGTTGAGTTTTTGTTCTGCCACGCAGCTGCTGGCTTGACAAAAAGAAGCGGGTCTCTATAATACGCCTCTGTTGTGAACGCGGGAGTAGCTCAGTTGGTAGAGCGCAAC
>AEPR01000393.1 GCA_000195205.2 Oxalobacteraceae bacterium IMCC9480
GAAGGCGTTCGAAGAATTCCTCGGAGAACAACAGTGAAACACCGCTCATGCGCTCGCCCCTTGAGGTTCTTCTCCAGGTAGCGCTTGAGATCAAGGCACTTCTTCTTGATGTCCGTGCCTGCTGCGCCCAACTGGAAATTAACCACCTTCGGCGTGATGTCGAACAGGGTCAAAAGAGGTTGTACAGCTCCGACCCGTCGGCATCGAGGATGATGCCTTTAAGCGCGCCCATGCGCAGGTGCTCCAGCGTGATGGCGTGCTTGTTGCGCATCGTTTGCAGGTGCTCGGCCATCACGGAAGCGACGG
>AEPR01000392.1 GCA_000195205.2 Oxalobacteraceae bacterium IMCC9480
TTACAAAATGCTGATGGGGTATGCCGGCGAACTGAAATTTGACATTGCGGGTTTTGGGCCGCATGCGCTGCGGGCGACAGCGGCTACCAATGCCCTGGATCATGGGGCGGATATTGCCAAGGTTCAGGAATGGCTGGGACACGCGAACATCGCCACAACCCGGATTTACGACCGCCGAACGACGCGGCCAGAGGATAGTCCGACTTTCAAGGTCAGCTACTGATATGCAGTTCTTGTGCGATCGTCTTGACACCATTTTATCGTGATGATGTCGCGGCGTAAAATTACGTGGCGGTTATTGCAGCTATGAGCGCACCACCCCAGGTCGCAAAGTGTGTGAGCTGATTTGCAAATAATGTGAGGACGAGCCGCCGGTGAGTCGCAATTAATCTGCGCTCAAAACGACGTTGATTGCTAGCTGGACCCTTTTCGATTGTAAGCCGCTACACATATTCAAATCATCGCGCAACGGGGCGTATCGCATGGCAGCGAATTACCGGCTGCAACATACGCACTTATGTTGAGCTTGCGATGCAACGCTACAAGCGCATTTTCGGCAATACCACGCAGACGTCCGCATTGCTTTAACAGAAAACTGAGGCAAGGATCAGTGCGCGCGCATTAAACACAATGACAAATATTGGCATGCCGGTGTCTGTAAAAATCTAAAAAACAGCCCATCTGGCGGGCTGTTTTGCTAAATTTTGATTTATTCAACAACGCTGTTTACCGCCCGTCGTAGTGCCGAAACACGGACCTTCCACCGCTGGCATCGACCAGAAAGACATCGTAGGGATCCTTGCGGTCGCCTTCCATCCCCGGCGAGCCTAACGGCATCGACGGCACCGCCAGTCCTCTTGCCTTTGGCTGAGCGGCCAACAGTCTTTTGATATCCGTGGCGGGCACGTGCCCTTCAACTGTATAACCCTGGACCTGTGCGGTGTGGCATGAGCCCAAGGCATCCGGGATGCCACCTTTCCGCCTGTAGTCACCCGGGCTCGGAACGTCATGTGATTCAACCGCAAAACCATTGTCTTTCAAATGGTCGATCCATGCTTTACAGCAGCCGCATCCAGCGCTCTTGAACACTTTGATCTGGGGCTGATTGGCGGCGTAACCGATCGTCGGTCCGCAGATCGCGCCTGCCAGTATCGCCTTAAGCATTGTTCGGCGCTTGATAGCCTGATTCATAATGTTTGCCTTTTCTGAATGAATTTCAAAGTGTTTGGTCTCAGGATGACCGGGTGGCGAAGGCCAGACTGATGGAGATTGCAGGCCGCGGGACTGTCATGGCTGCATGCACATCCATTTCATTTCGCATTGGCATTCAGATCCTTGATCAACGCCTTCATCTCGCCGATTTCCTTGCGCTGCGCTGCGATGATGCCATCGGCCAGTTTGCGTACCCGTGGGTCAGTGATGTTGGCCCGTTCGCTAGTCAGAATCGCGATCGAATGATGCGGAATCATGGCCCGCATCCACGATACGTCTTCGATCGTGGTCTGACTGCGCGCCAGCCACAGCGATACCCCAAACACGAGTGCACTGCCGATGAAGATCAGGGTGTTGATGGTCTGGTCTTTGTACATCCCGAGCATGAAGACCAGCATGATTGCTGCCATCGTCGCGCCCATGATCAAGGCCATGTAAGCGCGGGTTTCGCTGAAGAACACGTGGTCCAGTTCGTTAGTATTCAGGTACATCAGTCCGAACATGATCACGGTCGATGTCGCGATCATGAAGAAAAATTTTCGGTACATGTTCATGGTTTGTTCTCCTTGGGTTTTGCATCAGGAAGCGCC
>AEPR01000391.1 GCA_000195205.2 Oxalobacteraceae bacterium IMCC9480
TTCCTTTACGTCATTCTTCTTTGCCTACCGAGCAAAGCCCGTTCTGCACAGAGAGAATCACCAAGGATACCGGATGGCATCTTCATCATCTGGTTCGCCGTGTCGACGGCGGGTCGGATGCGACCTCTAATCTCTGTCTTCTGCACCCTGTATGCCACACGCAGGGCCACAGTTCTGGTTTTAAATTTGTACTGCCGGTTGGGTGTGAAAATCTGACTTAGCGTGATTTAAGCCAGATGCGGTGAAAGTCGCATGCCCGGTTTTTAAGGGGCGGTGGCGCAGCAATACGCTGCTGCTACCCACCCACATAGGATGAATAACCGATCTTGTCAGGCCAAACGCTGATTCATCCCACGCGTGCGATTTTCTTCTGGGACCGAAATTGTAGGCAACGCTGGCGACGATGATCAATAAAATCACCACTTGCGCGGTGATGGTCTACACCGATGAGTAGAAGCCGAGCAGATCAATGCGCGGCAACGTGAGCGGCGTCATTTTCATTGCGATCGCGTTGGCTGGAGTAACGACCCTCTGGATGGCCGTATTTACCGACGTACGGGCAAGCTTACTTGTCGTAGCTAACGGCTTAGGTCTTTTGAGGCAAGGTAAAACAATACCTGGATTATAAAATTGCCTTACATCGTTTAATCTCAATATTGCCTCCATCATACAAATTCAAATGCTATTATCCGCCCCGTGAAAAAATTCTTACTCATATTTTTGCTAATTGTCCTGCCAGTCCAATACTCTTGGGCTGCGGCAGCGGCATACTGCACCCATGAGGAAAATCAGTCTACCCATTTTGGACACCACGTTCATCACCACCAAGCGCAACAGAATGACGACGATAGTAAAAACAAGGTTGTCAAGGTACACAATGATTGCAGTGTTTGCCAATTCTCTCTGCATGCGCCTTTGACTTCTTACAAGCTAGACGTTGCTCTGTCGGTGCTGCTGACGCGTTGGACAACTAAAATTTTCACCTTCACCTCGCACATCCCGGATACTCCTTCCATGCCTGATTGGCGTCTCGTTGCCTAGCGCGACGAGACCATTCCTCCATTTTTTAAAAAGTAAGACCGAGGCAATGTTTCGTCGAATTCATATCCATGTATCAGGAGAATTCGATGTACCGTTTTTTATTGCCAATATCATTGGCGGTATCTTGCGTGGGCAATGTTTATGCTCAGCAAACGCCCCAACCGTCGCAAATACAGTCATCCGTCAGGACCGCCCCTCAGGTGCCAGCGGCCGAACCCGATGGCATTTTGTCACTGCAAGCCGCACTCGCTCTGGCAATGAGTTCCAACGTAGAACTTTCGGCCGCGAGATATGAAGTTGAGGCGATAGGTGCCTCTGTCCTACAAGCAGGAGCGCGACCAAACCCCGAAGTTGCTATCGGCATGGAAGACACTCGCAAAGAAACTCGCGAAACGACTATTCAGCTAAGTCAAGCTATTGAGCTTGGCGGAAAGCGTCAAGCGAGAGTCCAAGCCGCCGAACGCGGTAGAGACACTGCAAATGCCGATTTGAAACTTAAACAGGCTGAGATTCGCGCCACTACCATCACCTATTATTTTGATGTGCTTAGTGCGCAGGAACGTGTCCTACTATCTCAAGATGCGCTTGACCTGGCGCGACGTGGCAGCTTGGTAGCGTCCAAGCGGGTTAGTGCAGGAAAAGCGTCCCCAGTTGAAGAAACGAAAGCGAAAGTCGCCGAATCCAGTGTGCGAGTGGAATTACTTCAGGCGAAAAATGAGCTGGCGACTGCTCGCAAGCGACTTTCTTCCACATGGGGAAATCTGTCACCACGTTTTGCCAGCGTTGATGGAAACATCAATGACTTACCGGCGCTGCCAGAGATACGAACTTTGGCCGACAGGTTTGCCAATGCTCCAGGTCTGTCTCGGGCTCGTTCCGAGGTCGAACGCAGACAAGCAATGGTTGTTGTGGAACGTACCCGCCGTATTCCCGACGTGACTTTGACGTTGGGAATCCGCCGCTCGGAAGAACTAGGACGAAACCAGACGATTTTTGGCGTATCGATGCCCATCCCTATTTTTGATACTAATCAAGGCAACATTCTGGAATCACTGTAAGCGCCTCATCAGGGACGTCTGTACA
>AEPR01000390.1 GCA_000195205.2 Oxalobacteraceae bacterium IMCC9480
GCAGCAGAATTCGGCCCTGGTCGAGCAAGCGGCGGCAGCGGCCGAAAGCATGCAGCAGCAGTCGATCGAACTGATGCAGGCCGTCGCGCTGTTCCGTCTGGCCAAGGGTGACAGCCCGCTCGCCATGCCGGCGACCTCGCGGCCTGTGTCCGCACCGGCGCGTCCGCGTGCCGTGGCCGCGTTACCGGCCAGGAGCAGGACCGCAACAGACGACGATTGGGAACAGTTTTGATCCATCCAGTACTGAACAAGGAATCGTCATGATGACCCGTATGCAAGTCCGTGCCCAGTTGCCAGGGTTGTCCGTCGCGCTGGTCGTGAGCGCTGGTTCGGCCTGGCTGTTGCAATGGCTGGCCGGTGCATCGCTCGGTCCGGTTGTCGTCGCGGTGCTGGCGGCTGTCATCGGCGTGGCCGTGATGGCAGTGATGAACGGACAGCGTGACAGCGGCGGGATCTTCACGCAGCGCGTCGGCGACGAGATCGACCACATCATGATCGGTGCCGCCGAAGCGGCGTTTTTCATCGAGTCGATCAAGAAAAAAATCGATGCCGATGTCGCCAGCACCGATGCGATTGCGGTCAGCGCAGGCCAGAGCGCCAGTGCCACCGAACAGATTGCCGCCAATGCCGAGCGGGCTTTCCAGGTCGCCGGCGAGGTGCATGGCGAGAGCGTGCTGGCCCGCGCCGCCACCGAAAAAGTGCTGCTCGAAATCCATCGTGCCGAAAACGATGCGCTGGCCGCGTCCGAACTGATGGCCATCCTGCAAAAAAAATCCAGCCAGATTTCGACCATCACCGAAGTCATCAACCAGATCGCTGCCCAGACCAATTTGCTGGCGCTCAATGCCGCCATCGAAGCGGCCCGCGCCGGCGAACACGGGCGCGGTTTCGCGGTCGTCGCCGGCGAAGTCCGGCAACTGGCGCAGCGAACCCATCTGGCCACCGGTGAAATCGGCACCATGGTGCGCGAGATCAACCAGCAGGCGCTGCTGGCCGCCAACGGCATGACCGCGCTGAACCGGCGTGTCAGCGGTGCCGCCAGCGAAGTCGGCGTGGTCAATCTGTCGCTGGTCAATATCGAACGTGCCGCCACTACCGCCGAAGAGGAAGTACGGCAGATTGCGGCGGCCTCGCGCGAGCAGGTCGGTACCAGCCGCGAAGTCAGTAGCGCGATCGCCGACATCCGTGACAGCATGATGGCAACCGAGACCGATTTGCCGGCAGCCGCAGCAGCAGCGATGCGCTTGTCGGAGCGTGGCGAAGCCATTTTTGATGCGCTGTCGCAGTCGCAGGCGGTGACACAGCACGATGCGATCCGCGAAGCTGCGCGGCTTGCCGCCGGCCAGATTGGTGCCTTGATGGACAACGCCGTCGCCCAGGGGCAGATCACGCGCGAAGCGCTGTTCGATCGCCGCTACGTCGCGATCGCGCGCACCAATCCGCCCAAGCACAGCAGCGCTTTCGACACCTATACCGACCGCGCTTTTCCGGCCCTCCAGGAGGCGCTGTTGCAAGCGATGCCGCAGCTTGCCTATGCCGGTGCGGTGGACACCAACGGCTATTTCCCGACGCACAACAAGAAATTTTCGCAGCCCCTGACCGGCGACTACGACATCGACCTGGTCAACAACCGTACCAAGCGTATTTTTACCGACCGTACCGGCAAGCGTTGCGGTGCCAGCACCAGTGCCTTCCTGCTGCAGACCTACAAGCGCGATACCGGCGAAGTCATGCACGACTTGTCGGTGCCCATCCTGGTCGGCGGCAAGCATTGGGGTGGCTTCCGGATCGGTTACCGGTCGGCCCAGAATAATTAAAATTTAACGGAAAAAATTCCATTGAAAACCACTCCGGGAAGCAGGCAGGACTCCAGCAAGGAATTCGATTTCACGGCCCGTGATTTCGAGCGCGTGCGCACGCTGATTTATCAAAAGGCCGGCATTGCGCTGGCCGAGAGCAAGCAGGAAATGGTCTACAGCCGGCTTGCCCGTCGCCTGCGGGCCACCGGCATCACGTCCTTCGTGGCCTACCTCGACGGCCTCGAAGCGGGCCGCGATGCCGACGAATGGGAAGCCTTCACGAATGCGCTGACGACCAACCTGACTTCGTTCTTCCGCGAGGCGCACCACTTCCCGATCCTGGCCGATCACCTGAAAGGGCGCAGCGGCCAGATCGATCTGTGGTGCTCGGCCAGCTCGACCGGCGAAGAGCCGTATTCGATGGCGATGACGGCCTGCGAAGTGTTCAATACCCTGACACCGCCGGTACGCATCGTCGCCACCGACATCGACACGAATGTGCTGAACACGGCCGCCAGCGGTGTCTATACGGCCGACCGGCTCGACAAGATGTCGCCTGAGCGGGCCCGACGGTTTTTCCAGCGCGGCAAGGGCGAGCACGAAGGCATGGTGCGGGTGCGCCAGGAATTGCGCCAGCTGGTGACGTTCAAGAAACTCAATTTGCTGGGTGCCGACTGGCCCTTATCCGGCCCGTTCGATGCGATTTTCTGCCGCAACGTGATGATCTATTTTGACAAGCCGACGCAAGGCAAGATACTGACCCGCTTCGCGCCGCTGATGAAACCGGACGCCTTGCTGTTTGCCGGTCACTCGGAGAATTTCCTGTACGTGTCGGATGCGTTCAAGCTGCGTGGCAAGACCGTCTACGAACTCGATGACCAACCCGGACTGAAAGGACGCAGCGCATTGCGCCACGCGTAAAACCTATGGCAAAAGTCAACGAAGAGCAATTCGCGACCAATGTGTATTACGACCGCACCTTCGATTGCGATGCGGCGAAGATCCTGCCGGGCGAGTACTTTTTCACGCCCAAGGACATGCTGATCGTGACCGTGCTCGGTTCGTGCGTGTCGGCCTGCATCCGCGACCGCGTCAGCGGCATCGGCGGCATGAACCATTTCATGCTGCCGTACGGCGGCACCGATATCGACAGCCCGGTCTCGGCCTCGATGCGCTATGGCACCTACGCGATGGAAGTGCTGATCAACGAATTGCTCAAGGCCGGTGCACGGCGCGAAAATCTGGAGGCCAAGGTGTTCGGCGGCGGCAATGTGTTGCGCGGTTTTATTGCGATCAATGTCGGCGAGCGCAATGCGCAATTCGTACGCGAATACCTGAAGATGGAAAACATCCGCGTCATCGCCGAAGACCTCAACGACATCCATCCGCGCAAGGTCTACTACTTCCCGCGCAGCGGCAAGGTGCTGGTCAAGAAACTCAAGCAGCTCAATAACAATACCTTGGTCAATCGTGAACAGGACTACGCCACCCGCTTGCAATCTGCGCCGGTGTCGGGCGATGTCGATTTGTTTTAATTGAACAGTGCAGACCGAAAGGGACAATATGAAAATCAAGGTACTGATCGTCGATGATTCGGCATTGATACGTAGCGTCATGAAAGAAATCATCAATAGCCAGCCGGACATGGAAGTCGTCGGCGTCGCACCCGACCCGATCGTCGCACGCGACCTGATCAAGCAGACCAATCCGGACGTGCTCACGCTGGACGTCGAAATGCCGCGCATGGACGGCCTCGACTTTCTCGAAAAGCTGATGCGCTTGCGACCGATGCCGGTGCTGATGGTGTCATCGCTGACCGAGCGCGGTTCCGAAATTACCTTGCGTGCACTTGAATTGGGTGCAATCGATTTTGTCACCAAGCCCAAGCTGGCCATTCTCGATGGCATGCGGGATTACACCGAGATGATCGCCGATAAAATTCGCGCTGCCTCGAAGGCCCGTATCAAGGCGCGCGTGGTGCCGGTGGCCGGTGCCGAAGGGCAGGCCGGACGGCCGCTGCCGCAGATCGGCAATACCTTCATCAGTAGCGAAAAACTGATCATCATCGGTGCCTCCACCGGCGGCACCGAAGCGATCAAGGAATTCCTGTTGCGCATGCCTTCCGATTGTCCCGGCATCCTGATTACGCAGCACATGCCGGAAGGATTCACGCGCTCGTTCGCGCAGCGGCTCGATGGCCTGTGCAAAATCTCGGTCATCGAATCGGCTGGCGGCGAGCGTATCCTGCCCGGTCATGCCTACATCGCACCTGGCCATTCGCATCTGTCGCTGGCGCGCAGTGGTGCCAATTACATGACCAGGCTGGACCAGGGCCCACCGGTGAACCGCCATCGGCCTTCGGTGGATGTTCTGTTCCGCTCGGCGGCAATCGGAGCCGGCAAGAACGCCGTCGGCGTGATCCTCACCGGCATGGGCAAGGATGGCGCGCTCGGCATGCTGGAAATGAAGCAGGCAGGTGCGCACAATTTTGCGCAGGACGAAGCCAGTTGCGTGGTCTTCGGCATGCCGCGCGAGGCCATTGCCGTCGGTGCGGCCGACGAGGTCGCACCGTTGCTGGAGCTGCCGGCCAAAGTGCTGGGTTATCTGGCCGCCAACAGTAGCCGTGCATTACGGGTCTGATAGTGCAGTTCGCAGGTGAAAGCCAAGATGGATCCGTGCATAATGCACGCTAGGGTCAGACACGGATCCCAACATAGACAAGAACTGATGGAGTAACTTATGGCCGGTCCTAATACCCGATTTCTCGTCGTCGACGATTTTTCAACCATGCGCCGCATCGTGCGCAACCTCCTCAAGGAACTTGGCTATACCAATGTCGATGAAGCCGAAGATGGCGCAATGGCACTGGCCAAGCTGCGTGCGGGGCAGTTCGATTTTGTGGTCTCGGACTGGAACATGCCGGTCATGGATGGCCTGACGATGCTGCAGAACATACGCGCCGATCCGGCTCTGGCAAAACTGCCGGTCCTGATGGTCACGGCCGAAGCCAAAAAAGAAAACATCATTGCCGCGGCCCAGGCCGGTGCCAACGGCTATGTCGTCAAGCCATTCACGGCGGCGACGCTCGATGAAAAACTCAAGAAAATTTTCGAGAAGCTTGAAAAGGTAGGAGCCTGACTTGAGCGCGCCCGACATGCAGGCACCCGCATCGACCGCAGCGACGGCAATCCAGCACGATGAAGTGCTGATGCGCGTCGGCCAGATGACGCGCAGTCTGCATGACAGTCTGCGCGGACTGGGTTTCGACAAGCTGATGGCACGTGCCACGCACGACATTCCTGACGCCCGCGACCGGCTCGATTACGTCGCCCGGATGACCGAACAGGCGGCGCAAAAAGTACTCAATGCGACCGATGCGGCCAACCCGCTGCAAGACCAGATCGGTGATGGTGCCAAGGGTCTGGCAGAACAGTGGCAAGCCACGCTGGACGCGCCTTTTTCGGAAACCCGCTACCGCGAAGAGGCAGCCCGCACGATGGCGTATCTGGCCGCAACGCAGATCGCCACCACCACCACGCATGCGCATCTGCTCGAGATCATGATGGCGCAGGATTTCCAGGATCTGACCGGGCAGGTGATCAAGAAAGTCACCGAACTGGCGCACGGACTGGAGCAGCAACTGGTGCAACTGCTGGTCGACTATTCCCCCGCCGACGTCAAGCGCGAAGCCGACAACAGCCTGCTCAATGGCCCGCAGATCAATCCCGCTGGCAATGATGTGGTGGCCGACCAGAGCCAGGTCGATGATTTGCTCGACAGTCTCGGCTTCTGACGGAGAGCGCTTGCGGTCCGGTCGATGCCGGTTTTTTTATCTAGCTGTTCCTTACCCTTGAAGCCATTCCATGCAAGACGTCAATTTCATCGTCCGTGAACCATTGCTCGATCCGACCCTCAAGGTGCTCGGTTACGCGTTGAGCTGGCAGGGGCCGGATGGCTATCTGTCGCAGCCTAGCGAAGTCGACCTGCAGGGGCTGGCGGCATTTGCCGGCGAGCGGTTCACGCATGCGGAACGCGGTTACCTGATGGCCGGTTCGATGCTGTTCCTCGAGGCTACACCCGAGACCCTGCGTTCCGGCGTGCTGACCTCGCTGTCACCGAAAGACACGGTCTTGATGATCGACCGGGTCGATCTGGGTGATGCATCGGCGCTCGACGACATCAAGGCTGCGCGCGTGGCCGGCTTCGGCATCATGTTGTGCAATGTCGACCTGGCCGGCCAGGACAAGAATTTTCTGCCGCTGGTCACGCATATCGAAATCCGTTTTGGTAGCACGGATTTTCCGGCGCAGGCGCGGCTGTATGCATCGCTCAAGCAATCGTCGATCCGCATGGTGGCGCGCGGCGTGCGCACCTGGTCGGATTTTCAGGCCAGCTCGTCGCTTGGCATGGACGCCTTCGTTGGCAGCCTGTGCCTGAGCGAGCGTCCCGGTGCGGTTGTCGGCAAGCTCAATCCAGCACAGGCGATGATCCTGCAACTGATGGACATGGTGCGCAAGAACGCCGACGTGCGCCAGCTCGAAGGCGTACTCAAGCGCGATGCGGCCTTGTCGTACAAGCTGCTGCGCTATATCAACTCGGCCGGTTTCGGGCTGGGTACTGAAATCCAGTCGCTGCGTCATGCGGTGACGATGCTGGGTTATTCGCCGCTTTACCGCTGGTTGTCGGTGTTGCTGGCCGCGGCCGGAAGTGGCACGCAGTCACCGGTGCTGATGCAGACCGCGATCGTGCGCGGCCGCTTTGCGGAACTGCTCGGGCAGAGTTTTTTGCCGCGTGCCGAAGCCGAGAATCTGTTCGTTGCCGGTATGTTTTCACTGCTAGACCGGCTGCTCGGCATACCGATGGCCGAGGTCCTCGACAGCATCCAGCTGTCCGAAGCGGTGACCCAGGCGCTGCTGACGCGCGAAGGCATCTTCGGTCCGTTCCTGGCGCTGGCCGAAGCCTGTGAAAAGGACAATGGCACGGTGGGTGCGCTGGCCGAGTCGCTGTTCATCAGTGCGAGCCAGGTCAATGAAGCGCATTTGTCGGCCCTGGTCTGGGCGCAAAGCCTGAAGTTGTAGAAGGCCGGGTGGGGCACAGCCCCACCGCGCCCTCGTGTCGCTTCCGGACATTTTCCCTCAAGTTTTCTCCGCCTCAACTCAAGGATGTCCCGCATGCCCGAGCTCGATCCGCAAGTCATCCATCTGCTCGACATGATCCGCAAAACCGGTCGCCAGCCCATCCAGACCATGACCCCCGAGGCTGCCCGCATTGCGTACGCCGGCAATCGCGACGTGATGCAGTTGCCGGCCGAGGAGGTCGCCGTGGTGCGTGATGTGACCTTGCCGGATGGACTGGTGCTGCGGATCTATCGCGGCAGCGGCACCGGAGTCGACGCGCAGTTGCCGTGCCTGCTATTCCTGCATGGCGGCGGCTGGGTCATCGGTGACCTCGACAGCCACGACGTGCTGTGCCGGCGGCTGGCCAATCTGGCCGGTATCTGCGTGGTGGCAGCCGATTACCGGCTGGCACCCGAGCATCGTTTTCCGGCCGCACTGGATGATTCGCTGACGGCATTGCAATGGATCGATGCCAATGCCGGCACGCTGTCGATTGCACGCGACCGTATCGCAGTCGGTGGCGACAGTGCCGGTGCCAATCTGGCTGCGGTACTGGCCTTGATGGGGCGCGATGGCACCGCGCCGCGCACGATGTTCCAGGCGCTGATCTATCCGGTGGTAGATCTGACTGCCGCCAGCCAGTCGTACCAGCGCGTCACATCGGGCCTGCCATTAACGGCAGCGACCATGCATTATTTCATCGATCACTACACGCCCGATCCGGCGGACCGCACTGACTGGCGCGCGTCGCCTTTGCTGGCATCGAGCCTGGCGGGTACGCCACCGGCGCTGGTGTTAACGGTCGCCCATGATCCGTTATGTGACGAAGGCTTGGCCTATGCACAGCGGCTGGAAGACGACGGCGTGCGCGTGACCTCGCTGCATTTGAGTGACCAGATTCACGGCATGCTACTGATGGGTAAGCTGATCGATGCCAGCAATACGGTTGTCACGATGGTCGGTGCAGTGTTGGGTGCGGCTTTGCATGGCGGGCCTGCGGCCCGGTAGGCTGATGGAGCGACAATCCTGATCGGTGCCGGGCAGAACACCTGTCCGTTCACAAGTAACACGTGCCTTGACGGCAGTTGCTACCAACGGGCAAATCCGCCGCCCGGCATCAAGATCCTGTCTCCGGTCTATCCGCAGATGAAGGATGGTTGCTGGAACGGGTAAGGTCACAGCAGCGCACGCCAGTCGATATCTTCTTGGCAAAGATGCAGCAAGCTGCCATCTTCTGTCCCGTCGGTTACAGGCCTTGATCTTGTGTCGCACAAGTCAGAATGATCTTTCATGACCTGCCGCTGGCTAAAAGAACTTGGATACCGAGCTCAAGGTGGAAGTCGTCCGCATGATCAACGATCAGAGACTCAGCATTTCCAGTGTGAGCAAAATAATGGCTACCAACGAAAAATGATAAAAAAATTTCTATTGCAGTATCCGAAATAACTTGATCGCTACAGTAGTGGTCGCCAGCGAATTCAGAATGATGGCTTGGGTTAATACCTGCTTGCATCGTCAGATAATGCCGTAGTGGTGATATTTACAGACATTATTGAGCAAGTTCAAAAGAACATAGCATCGAATGATCAAACTGCTTTAGGGGCCACGACGACATGTGAAGCCTTGCTTTCCCGACTAATCTCCGCTTGGATAACCCTATCAAAAGCAGATTTGAATTCGCTTCTTTCTGAAATATGAGCCCGACTTTATGTTTTAGTGATTATTTAGTATTCGTGGATGAAAGCGGCAGCCCGACGCTGGGCAATATAGACCCTGATTATCCTGTTCTTGTATTGGCATTTTTGATCGTCCGAAAGCACGATTATTCAACACATATCGTGCCTGAACTTCAACGTTTCAAATTTCAGCATTTCGGACATGATCAAATAGTCCTGCACGAACGTGATATTAGGCGTGATTCAGGACCCTTCACGTTTCTAAAAACATCAGCCTTGAAAAACGCGTTTTTGACAGAGCTTTCAGACATCATGGCGGCAGCGCCATTTTCTTTGGTTTCAGTTGTCATTCGCAAAGACATTCTGCAAAAACGTTATACGTCACCAGAAAATCCCTATCACTTGGCATTGAAGTTTGGTTTGGAACGCGTTCATGGTTACTTGAAGCAGCAAGGTGAGTGCGAGAGCGCCGTAATGCTGAATCCGACCGTGCATATGATCGTTGAAAAGCGCGGTAAAAATGAAGACGACGAATTGGAGCTCGAATTTCGACGTATTTGCTCAGGGGGGAATTACACGCATAATAATTTCCCTTTTGAGGTCATCTTTGCCCACAAGCAGTCAAATTCTTCGGGATTACAGCTAGCCGATTTAGTTGCCCGGCCAATCGGGATGTCGGTTGTCCGACCGGAACAGTCAAACCGTGCATTTGAACTATTGCAAAGCAAGTTTGTGCAAGTAAAAGGGACTAGTAACGGCTGGGGCGTAAAAGTGTTCCCTTAAAAACAAAAGCCCCCGACATCACGCCGGAGGCAATTGCCGACCGAGAATCCCCAGTCCAGAGGCGATCGTACACCTTTCAAA
>AEPR01000389.1 GCA_000195205.2 Oxalobacteraceae bacterium IMCC9480
GCGCAGCCTGTCGTACAGCAGCGCCTTGCGGGATCTGGGCACCTTGCTGCATCGCCTCGCGCTGGCGCAATCGGTGCCTGCAGCACTGCCCGAGGACCTGCCGGAGCGCGCCGACATCGTCCGCCTGGCCACGCTATTCGATGCCGAAGAAGTCCAGCTGTTCTATCAGATCGTCGTGCATGGTCGCAATGAACTCGGACTGGCACCGGATGAACACGCCGGCTTCTCGATGACGCTGCTACGTATGCTGGCGTTCCGTCCGGTACATGCCGGTAGCGAACCGGCACCGGTGCCGGTCGCTGCACCGCGCGCACCGGCCCGGCTCAGCGCCGCGCCGGCAGCGGTGGTCAGTAGCACGCCGGTGGCGCCGCGTGCGTCAGCGCCGACTGCAGCGGCGCTCAGTCCGGCCCGCGCCGCGCTCGAAGCCGCGCGCGGCATGACGCGGCCCAATGGCGGGGTCTCGAACCTGCCGCCGGCGCGCGCCGCCGAACCGAAGCCCGAGCCGAGGGCCAAGCCCGCCGCTGCGCCTGCACCGTGGGAAGACAACATGCCGCCCATGGGAGAATTCCCCGACGACGAGCAGTTCGAACAGGCTCAAAAAAAAACTGAACCGAGACCAGTAATGCCGCCGGTAGCGCCGCCGCCCGCACGTGCTGCCGCCGCGCCTTCGCCCGCAGCAGCACCGCCCGAACCCGTCGCCGCGATGGTCGTGATTCCGGTGCCCGAGCTGGACTGGGATGGCGACTGGCCGGTGCTGGCGGCGCAACTGGCAGTGCGCGGCGTGGTCCAGCAACTGGCGCTGCAAGCCGAGCTGGTGCGCTGCGACAAGGTCGAGGGCATCGCGCTGCATTTGCGCGTACCGCTGGAAACGCTGGCCTCGCCGGCCAATATCGACAAGCTGGCGACCGCCCTGAGTACCCATTTTAACCAGCCGGTACGCGTGACTACCGAGCTGGGTATTGCCCGCCATACCGCCAACGCCAAGGCCAATGCCGAGCGCGCCGCGCAACAGCAAGTGGCCGAGCAGCAAATCCAGGCCGACCCGTTCGTGCTGGCGATGATGCGCGAATTCGGCGCAACCATCGTGCCCGGCTCGATCAAACCCCACTGACTAGTCCTATATCCCACAGGAGAAAACCCATGATGAAGAACCAACTCGCCGGCATGATGAAAAAAGTGCAATCGATGCAGGACGACATGAAAAAAATGCAGGACCAGCTGGCCCTGATCAATGTCGAAGGCGAATCCGGTGCCGGCCTCGTGAAGGTCACGATGAGCTGCAAGAACGACGTCAAGCGCGTCGTCATCGATCCGTCGCTGCTGGCTGACGACAAGGACATGCTGGAAGACCTGGTCGCTGCCGCTTTCAATGACGCGGTGCGCAAGGCCGAAGCCCTGACCGCCGAAAAAATGTCGGGTGTGACTGCCGGCATGCCGATTCCACCCGGCTTCAAGATGCCATTCTGACGGCCGCGTTGCTGCGCCGATGAAGACTCCTTCCAGTCTCGAGTTCCTGACCGAGACGCTGCGTCGCTTGCCCGGTGTCGGTCCCAAGTCGGCGCAGCGCATCGCCTATCACCTGATGCAGCATGACCGCGATGGTGCCGAGCAGCTCGGCCGCGCCTTGCTGCAAGCCGTCGACCGGGTCCAGCATTGCAGCCGCTGCAATACCTTCACCGAGCATCTGGTCTGTGAAACCTGTCTCGATCCCGAGCGCGACGCGACACTGCTGTGCGTCGTCGAGACCCCCGGCGACCAGCTGATGATCGAACAGACGCTGACCTACAAGGGCTTTTACTTCGTGCTGATGGGCCGGCTCTCGCCGCTGGACGGCATCGGTCCCAAGGATATCCACCTCGACAAACTGATCCTGCGCGCCAGCGATGGCATCGTCGCCGAAGTGGTGCTGGCGACCAATTTCACGAACGAAGGCGAAGCCACCGCGCACTATATTTCCGAGACCATGAAGGCGCGCGGGCTGTCCGTGAGCCGGCTGGCGCGTGGCGTGCCGGTCGGCGGCGAACTCGAATATGTCGACGCCGGCACCATCGCCCGCGCGATGCTGGACCGGAGGACAACATGAGCGCAGCCAAACCCGCCGCCGGAGCGCTGGCCGGCATCAAGGTACTCGAACTCGGCACCCTGATCGCCGGCCCGTTTTGCGCCCGCATGCTCGGCGAATTCGGTGCCGACGTGATCAAGATCGAAGCACCCGACGGTGGCGATCCGCTGCGCCAGTGGCGCGTGCTGAAAGACGGCACCTCGCTGTGGTGGTCGGTCCAGGCCCGCAACAAGAAAAGCCTGACGCTGAACCTGAAAGACCCGCGCGCACAGGACATCGCGCGCCGGCTCGCGCTGGATGCCGACATCATCATCGAGAACTACCGCCCCGGCGTGCTCGAAAAATGGCAGCTCGGTTACGAGCAGCTCAAGGCCATCAATCCGGCCGCGATCATGGTGCGTTTGTCCGGCTACGGCCAGACCGGACCGATGAAAGACTTGCCGGGATTCGGCGCGATTGCCGAGTCGATGGGCGGCTTGCGCTATGTCTCCGGCCATGCCGACCGCCCGCCGGTGCGGGTCGGGATTTCGATCGGTGACTCGGTCGCGGCGATGCATGGCGTGATCGGCGCGATGATGGCGCTGCGTCATCGTGACGCCAGCGGCGGTCGCTGGAATGGCAAAACCGGCGACGACTGCGTGGCAGGGCAGGGCCAGATGGTCGATGTCGCGCTGTACGAATCGGTGTTCAACCTGATGGAATCGCTGGTGCCGGAATTCGACCATGCCGGCGTGGTGCGCGAACGCACCGGCGGTGCCTTGCCCGGCATCGTGCCATCAAATACTTACACCACCGGCGACGGCGACAACATTGTCATTGCCGGCAATGGCGATGCGATCTTCAAGCGGCTGATGGTGGCGATCGGTCGCAGCGATATGGCGAGCGATCCGCAACTGGCGCGCAACGATGGCCGGGTGCCGCGCACTGCCGAGATCGATGGCGCGATCCAGGCCTGGTGCTCGACGCAAACCATCGACGTCGCACTGGCCACCTTGCAGGGGGCCGACGTCCCGGTCAGCAAAATTTATTCGGTACGCGACATGCTGCACGACCCGCAATTTCTGGCGCGCCAGATGTTCGAGCAGCATGCGTTCGCCGATGGCACGCCGGTCAAGTTGCCGGCGATTTCACCGAAGCTGTCGGCCACGCCGGGGCAGACGCGCTGGCTCGGGCCGGCGCTCGGTGCCCACAATGCCGAGGTGCTGGGCGACCTCGGTTTCGATGCGGCGGCGATTGCGCAGTTGCGCGACGACGGCGTGATCTGACGAACTCCATTTGACTGACCTGACCACACCATGAACAAGAATTTCTGGAAACAGTTTGCGATCGCACTGGCGCTTTTTCTGGCCGGCTACTTCACGTTCAACAGCAGCTTTTTCGCTGGCGACAAGACCAAGGCAAGCGCCACCGCGCCGCCGCTGGTGCAACCCTGACAAGTAAACCGGAAGCCGATTACACTGGCCTCCCACGTTCAGCTAAACAAGGAAAAACCATGAGACAGCATCGCCGCTCCGTTCCCGCCCTCGTCATTGCCTTCACCGTCCTCGCTGTCACCGGTTGCGCCACTACCCTGAGCATGCCGATGGGCAGCGCCAAGCTCAATGGCACACAGGAAGTCCCGCCGGTCGCCAGTTCGGCCACCGGTACCGCGATGATCACGGTGACCGCCGACAAAGCCGTCAGCGGTAGCATCAACACCAGTGGCCTCGAGGGCAAAGCAGCTCACATCCATCAAGCCGCTCCCGGCATGAATGGCGGCGTCGTCATCGGCCTGACCAAAACTGCCGATGGCAGCTGGTCGGTCCCGGCCGGTGCCAAGCTGACCGACGAGCAGTACGCCAGCTACCTGGCCGGCAATCTGTACGTCAATGTCCATACCGCCGCCAATCCGGGTGGTGAAATCCGTGCCCAGCTCAATTCACGTTAAATCCATGCCGACTGCAACGCTGACGCCCGAAGACATCGATCGCATCATCCAGATGGCGTGGGAAGACCGTACCGCCTTCGATACGATCAAGGTGCAGTTCGGTGTGACCGAAGCGCAGGTCATCAAGCTGATGCGCAAGCACATGAAGCGCTCCAGTTTTACGATGTGGCGCGAACGCGTGACCGGGCGCAAGACCAAGCACCTGGCCTTGCGTTCCGATGACGTGATGCGCTTCAAGTCGAGCGATCAGAAGGGCCTGTAAGCGGAGAGTCAGCAGAGCAAAAAAAAGTACGCGCAAGCCTGGTGTTGTTCTTGCGCGTACCGAAACATCCCCGCCCATCGTCTTTTATTACCAGCGCGCCGGTCCCGGTCCCGCATACCCGTACGGCAATCCCAGTTGCATTCCTCTCAAATACGCCGCATAACCCGGATCGACACCGCTTGCCATCATCGCGTTGAGCGGATTGAAGCCGGCCGTGACCAGCGATTCGCCCTGCGCAATCCGGCGACCGAATACCGGTACGCCGGCGGCTGGCCCGGGCTGCGCCAGAAACGCCTGTTGCGTGTGAACCGGCATGCCTTGCTGCGGCTGCAAACCGACCGCGATCAATACATCCGGCATGCCGAATCCGGTGCGGGTCTGGTCGCCCAGATTGATCGGTTGCGAACTGGCCTTGATGATCTGGAATAGCCGTTCAACCCGGGCCGGCCCGCGCGTCTTGAAGGCCCCCTGAAAATCCGGATGATGCGCCAGCACCAGCGCCGCCAGCCCCGTCACATGCGGTGCCGCCATCGAGGTACCGTCCCATGCCGCGTAATTGTTCGATGGCACCGACGAGGCGATCGCCACGCCCGGCGCGCACACCGCAATCTGCGGCCCGTAACACGTGAACTTGGGCGAGAAAAACCCGTTCGCATCGACCTGCGGCCCCAGCGTCTGCGTGTGATAACTATCCTGCGGAAACTCGTTGAGCCGGCCCAGCGCGGCCACCGCCAGCACGTTCGGTGACGAGGCCGGATACTGCACCGCGCCACCCGAATTACCCGCCGCGACAATGCACGCCACACCGGCCAGCTTGGCGCGCTGGATTTGCTGCTCGAGCGCCTCCGACGGTTCGATGCCGCCCAGACTCAGGTTGACCACGTCGACCTGTTTCTCGATGCAGTACTCAAGCGCATCGATCAACTGGCTAACCTGCCCGCCCGGAAACAGCTTGCAGGCATGGACTTCGGCATCCGGCGCAAAGCCGCGAATCCCGACGGTGCTGCTGGAACCGGCGATCACGCCGGCACAATGCGATCCGTGCGACACGGTATCGACATTCCAGCCGCCCGGATCGGTGGTCTTGTTCATGATGTCGAGGCCGAAACGGATTTTTTTCAGATCGTCATGACTGGTCGCTGCGCCAGAATCGACGATGCCGACCCGCACGCCCTGGCCGCGGTAATTTTGTGGGAGTTGATCCAGCCGCATCGCCTTCTGGCCCCAGCCAAAAGTCTGTTCTTGCGGAAAATTTGCCAGCGATGGCCATTCCGACAGCAGGCGCATGCCGACCACGTTCGGTTCGGTCGTGCTGATATCCGGTTCGGCCTGATAGAAACTCCAGTAATCGGCTTTTGGCTTGATGTACAAACCGCGCAGGGTTTGCGGCGTATCGCCATACAGCGCCAGCGTCACGCGGCCGCTGACATCGGACACACCGGACGCCGGCAACATGCTGCCAAACAGATAGACCTCGGCATCCGGTAGCGGCATGTCGTCCTTGCCCAGTACCAGAATCGGGATGTTCAGCGCCGGTCCGGCACTGGCCATCGAGCACGTCACCAGCCCCGGTTGCGGGCCGACTTCGTGCAGCACCAGCGGATGATCGCGTTCGACAATGAGCCGGCCTTGCGCCTGCTGATGCAGGATGCCGGCTTTCTGGTCGGTCATGCGCGCCACCAGCACGCTCGGTACCTCGGCACCCATGCCGTCGGCCAGTGCGCCCATCACGCTTTTCGGGCCGACGGTATCGATCACCTCGATATCCGGGCTGGCGCGCAGCGTTTGCTCGATGACATTAAAGGCCAGCGGTTGCAAGCCCATCGCCTGCAATCCGGGCGAGTGGCGCGCGGCGATCAGGAACTGGCCCTTGCGCTGCGGGATGCCCTGGCGGGCTGCGGGGGCAGGGGCGGTGCTGCTGCCGGCAGCAGTTGTACTCGCTGCAGTGGTGCCGGTGCTACTGCCATTGCTGCTGTCCGCCGGAGGCGCAGCCGGATGCGGTGTATCGGAATTCTTTGCCATGTCTTCTCTTCCTTTTTTATAACGGATCGCCCGGCCGCCGGCCGCTATGACCAAACAGCGAGAGCGGGCGATCGGGTTCGATTTTCAACGGACTTGCTTGCGTGAAGCGCTGACCCAGCGCAGTGGCTTTGGCGTTGCTCATGGCGACGACCACCGTATGCGGCTGGCCGGCCGGACCGATCTTGTCGATCAGTGTCAGCTCGGGATCGACACTGGCTTCGTGGATGAAGTTGGCCAGCGCGGCCGGGTCTGTCGAGCGGATGATGTAGTGGCCCGATTCCGCCTGGGATGGTTGCGATGGCATACCTAAGTCTCCTGAAAAAACCAGACTGCCCGTGTTGCGGCAGCCTGGCATGAACGCCGGATCAATCCGTCATCAATGCATGAACTGCCCGCTGATACCGGCCTGTGGCGGCTGCGTCTGGTAGGGCTGCGGATAGCTGCTTTGTTGCTGGGCAGCGAGCTGCGCCAGTTGGGCTTGCTGGGCATAGGCGGCTGCGACCGGA
>AEPR01000388.1 GCA_000195205.2 Oxalobacteraceae bacterium IMCC9480
GACCGCACCCAGTTGTTCGGTACTTGGAATCCCGGTCTGAAGCGGGAGAGGTATGTCGCCTGGTGATGGGGAGGTCGTTTGTGCCTGCAATGGCAAGGCAATCAGCAGTGCTGCGAGTGCGACGAGCACGCGCGCAGATCTGATCCGGCCAGCATCGGAGTGTTGGTGCATGTGTGCGCTTCCCTGAGTATTTTTTGATAGGACGGGCTTTGGCTCCTGTCCGTCTGCATGACGGACTACTTGATGCAAGGCCAAAACGTCTGAAAAGTGTATGCGGCAGATGACCGCATTCCTTGACAATCAACAAATGAACTCGAAAGACCGGAAGGCTGTAAATACGGCGCTAAGACAACGCCTGCAAGCTGAGCAGGCGCAGACTTGCCGGCAGCTATTCGTCGTTTGCCAGCAACGCCCGGGCGGCTGTCACGCCACTGCGTACGGCGGATTCGATCGTGGCTGGATACGCACTGGCAGTGTAATCACCGGCCAGCATCAGGCTGGCGAACGCGGTCCGGTGATCCGGACGCAGCAAGCCTGGCGTGCAACTGAAGGTGGCACGTTTTTCGGAAATCACCTGGCTCCAGATCGGCACCGTCAGTTCGGGACGGGAAAACGCCTGCGCCAGTTGCTGCGCGATCGCTGCGGCCAGCGTGGCCTGACCGGCGGCGATGGCCTCGGTCGAGGCGCTGACGACGACGGCAAACAGGCCGTCATGGCGGGTGTCGAGCTGACCGCGATCGAAGACGAACTGACCCCAGCGCTGCTGTTGAGGATCGTCGATGAGGGCGTGGAATGGCTCGGGCAGGCGACGGTCGGGAGGATATTGCAGGTAGCACGTCGTGATCGGCTCATGGTTCAGCGCCTGCAGCGCGCTGACGTCGGTCAGCGGTGCGAGCAATGTGGCGGCATTCCCGTTATCGGTGGCCAGCACGATGTCGTCGGCATGGTGCGTGGTCGCGGCGCTGGCCAGTTGCCAGCCGCCGTCTTGTTGCACGATGCCGGTGATGCGGGTGCCGGCCAGCAACCTGCCATGGTGCTGTTCGACGTAGCGGGCGGCCTGGTCCGGAAACAGGCTGCTCAGATCGCAGCGTGGCAACAGCATGTCGGAGCTGGCGCGGCGTGCACCCAGGCTGTCTTTCAGCACATTGAGGAACACTTGCGCCGAGGCCCGCTCGGGTGGCGTATTGAGTGCGGCGATACACAGTGGTCGCCACATCAGTTGCACCAGCGTCGCGGTCTGGTCGAAACGCGCCAGCAGCTCCGTGACGCTGCAATCGGTATTGAGGTGCCAATCCATCCAGCGCGCCGCCGACGAAAAACGCATCAGTGCGAGCTTGTCGGTGCGGGTCAGGCCGCTGGCACGCCACAGCGCGACGAGCAGATGCCATGGGGCCGGCAAGGCCGGCGCAACGAAGTCCATGCCGCTTCCCGGCGGATAGCGCATTTGCAGCGGCAGGCGCAGCATCGCGGTGTCCGGATCGATGCCGACCTGGCGCATCAGGCGCAGCGTATCGCGATAGGCGCCCAGCAGGATGTGCTGGCCATTATCGAGCGACAAGCCGTGGAAGGTGACCTGGCGCGCTCGACCGCCCGGCGTTCGTGCCGCTTCGAAGAGCGTGACCACGCGACCGGCCGCAGCCAGTTCGACGGCAGCGGCGCAGCCGGCCCAGCCGGCACCAATGACGGCGGTGTGTCTGGCGGCGTCTGTCATCCGCGGATGTAGGTGCGCCACGCCAGCCACAACTTGCGGATGGGCGTCAGCGAAATGCGCTGGTTCAGGACATGGAAGCCGTCGTGTTCGATTTCAGAGAGCAGGGCGCGGTAGATCGCCGACATCATCAGACCCGGTCGCTGGCTACGCCGGTCGGCCGCCGGCAGCAGCGCGAAGGCTTCGTCATAGGCCGCCTGGGCGCGGCGCACCTGGAAGCGCATCAGGTTTTCAAACTGGTCGTTATGGCGGGCCGCGAGCAAGTCCGCGGCGGTCACGCCGAACTGCTGCAGTTCATTGACGGGAAGGTAGATCCGGCCGATACGGGCGTCTTCGCCGACGTCGCGGATGATGTTGGTCAGCTGAAATGCCAGCCCGAGTTTTTCGGCGTATTGCAAGGTTTGCTTGTCGGTATAGCCGAAGATGCTGGCCGACAGAATGCCGACCACGCCGGCGACATGCCAGCAATAGCGCTGCAGTCCGATGTAATCGAGGTAACGGGTCTGGTCCAGGTCCATTTCCATGCCGTCGATGATAGCGAGCAAATGCTGACCATCGAGCTGGTAAGTCGCCATGTGGGGTTGCAATGCCAGCGTCACCGGATGGGTCGGCGTGCCGGCCAGCATCGCGCCGATTTCGCTGCGCCACCAGTGCAGCTTGGTGCGGGCAATGCCGACATCGGTGCATTCGTCGACGGTGTCATCGACCTCGCGGCAAAACGCATATAGGGCGGTGATGGCGCGCCGGCGCTCGGTCGGCAGGAATAAAAAGCTGTAATAAAAACTGGAGCCGCTCTGGGCGGCTTTCTGTTGACAGTACTCGTCTGGAGACATGGATGCGCCGGGCAGGAATCGAAGCCGCTATGCTAGCCGACAGTGGCGATACCGACAAATCTTATGTCGATACCACCGGTATTTACATCCGCAGCGCCCGCCATAGCAGGCGCAGATAGTCTGCCTTGCGTAGTTTGGGGCGCTGCCGGAAGACGTCGTAATCCGCCGCTTCGATGGCGGCGAGGATATGCAAGCCGCCTTGCACTACCAGCCGCAATTCCCAGCCTATCCGTCCCGGCAAGCGCAGCGCGAGCGGCGCGCCGGCCAGCAGCAGCGCGCGGGCCCGCTCGACTTCGAAGGCCATCAATTGACGCCAGGCGTCATCTACGCGCTGTTCGTTCAGGTGGGTTTCGTCCACCCCGAAACGGGCCAGATCTTCCATCGGCAAATAGATGCGCGACTTCTGCCAGTCAATGGCGACGTCCTGCCAGAAGTTGATCAGCTGTAGCGCGCTGCAGATGGCGTCCGATTGCGCCAGATTGCGCACGTCGGCCGCGCCGTACAGATGCAGCATCAGCGCCCCGACCGGGTTGGCCGAGCGTCGACAGTAATCAAGCAGCGTCGTGAAATCGGCGTAGCGCGTCGTCACGACATCCTGCCGGAACGCTGACAGCAAGTCCCGCAGCGGCGTCAGTGGCAATCGCCACGCCTGCACGACGCCGTGGAGCTTGCGAAACAGCGCTTCGGTCGGTACGCCTCCGGCGGCGATCAGGTCAAGTTGCGCTTCGTAGGCATCGAGTGCCGCGATGCGCTGGTCCGGTCTCGCATCGCCTTCGTCGGCGATGTCATCGGCGCTGCGGGCGAACGCATAAATGGCTTCGACGGCCGGGCGAAGCCGGGCTGGCAGCAGGATGGAGGCAACCGGAAAATTTTCGTAATGATCGACGGCCATGCAGGTTTTCTCCGGGCCAGAAGGGCGGTTTAAAAATTCAGGCGGGCTTTTGTAATAATTACTAACTGATTGGTCAGTAATTGTTTTAAGCTCGCAGCGGTACAAGAAGTACGGGCAGAAATTCCCGTTTCCAGTACTTCTTTTTCAGCCCGCATCATAAAGGAAAGCACCTTGGCCTCCCGTCTCAATTCTTCCCGTTTCCCTGTTGCGTCGACGACTGCGGTCGTGCTGACGCTGGCGCTACTCGCTGCCTGTTCCAAGCCGGTCGAAAAAACCGAAGATATCCGGCCCGTCCGCGCCATGACGCTGGCTCCGGCGGATGCGGAGGCGAAGGCCGAGTTTTCCGGCGATGTGCGACCGCGCATCGAATCACGCCTCGGATTCCGGGTCGGCGGCAAGATCGTCGCGCGCAAGGTCGAGGTCGGTAGCCTGGTCAAGCGCGGCCAGGTGCTGATGCAGCTCGATCCGCAGGATTTGCAGCTGGCGCAATTGCAAACGGCGGCGGCATTGAAGGCGGCGCAAAGCAATCGTGATCTGGCCAGGGCCGAGCAACAGCGCTACGAAGAATTGCGGGCGCGTAATTTTGTCAGCCAGGCCGTGCTGGATGCCAAGCAAACCGCGTTTCAGGCGGCGCAAGCCAGTTTTGATCAGGCCACTGCGGCAGCACGTAATCAATCGAACCAGACCGGCTATGCCACGCTGGTCGCCGATGTTGATGGTGTGGTCACCGGCATCGATGCCGAAACAGGTCAGGTCGTTGCAGCCGGTACGCCGGTAGTACGCGTGGCGCAGACGCGCGAGAAGGATGTCGTCATCGGTATTCCCGAAGACCAGGTGGACCTGTTGCGGCAGGTGACGGATATCCGGGTCCATGTCTGGGCCGATCCGGGCACGATCATTGAAGGCAAGCTGCGCGAGCTGTCGCCGATGGCGGATCCGGTCTCGCGCACGTTCACGGCACGGATTGCGCTGCCGGCCGGAGCGACGCAGGTGCGACTTGGCATGACGGCGTACGTGACATTTGTCAGTCGTATCCCGCAAACGATGATCCGTGTGCCGCTCAACGCGCTGGTGCGCGACAAGTCGGCGACCGCTGTCTGGGTCATCGAAGGCGGTGTCGTCAAGCTGGTGCCGGTGCAAGTTTCCGGCCCGGCCGGCAATGATATGTTGCTCGCCGGTGGCGTGGCGCCCGGCCAGACCATCGTCACCGCCGGCGTCAACTTGCTCAAGCCCGGGCAGAAAGTCACCATCCTCAACGACGACCTCGCGGTCCGCGACGCTGCCTTGCAATCGGCTGGTAAATCGGGCGGAGCAAGCAAATGAAAGGCGGATTCAACCTGTCGCGCTGGGCACTGGAACACATTCCACTGACCCGTTATCTGATGGCCGTGCTGCTGATCGGTGGCATGCTCAGCTACGCCCGGCTGGGGCAGGACGAAGATCCGCCGTTCACGTTCCGGGCGATGGTGGTGCGGGCTACCTGGCCTGGCGCGACGGCTTTGCAGATGGCGGAGCAAGTCGCTGACAAGCTCGAAAAAAAGCTGCAGGAAACACCCTACATCGACAAGATCCGCAGCTACTCGAAGCCCGGTGAAACCACCATCATCCTGCAATTGCGCGAGTCAACGCCGCCCAAGGAAACCGCCGCCTCCTGGTATCAGGTGCGCAAGAAAATCGGCGATATCCGCGCCACCTTGCCTGCCGGCGTCAATGGGCCGTACTTCAACGACGAATTTGGCGATACCTACGGCTCGATCGTGGCGTTGTCGGGCGATGGATTCACGTATGCCGAAGTGAAGGACTATGCCGACTTCGTCCGCCAGCAATTACTGCGCGCAAAGTCCGTCGCCAAGGTTGAACTGTTCGGCGTGCAGGACGAGCGCATCACGATCGAATTTTCACAAAAGAAATTTGCCCAACTCGGCATCACGCTCGACAGCATCATCGCGCAACTGGCCGCGCAAAACCCGGTCGAGGGCACCGGTGTACTGGTCACGCAGACTGATAACCTGCAGGTGCGCGTAAGCGGTGCGCTGATGACGGTCAAGGATTTGCAGGACCTCGACCTGCGCGCCAATGGCACCAGTTTCAAGCTCGGTGACTTTGCCACGGTACGACGCGAGTACCGCGATCCGCCGCAGGACAAGATGCGCTTCAATGGTAAGGAGGTCATCGGCCTCGGCATTTCGATGGAGAAGGGCGGCAACATCATCGAACTCGGCAAGAGTCTGGACAGTACGCTGGCGACGATCAAGGCCAAGCTGCCGGTCGGGGTCGAATTGTCGCGGGTGGCCGACCAGCCGAAGGCCGTCATTGCCTCGGTCAGTGAATTCCTGCACACGCTGGTCGAAGCCGTGCTGATCGTGCTGGCGGTCAGTTTTCTGGCGCTGGGCCTGCATACCAAACCGTTCCGGCTCGATATCCGTCCCGGCCTGGTGGTTGGCCTGACGATCCCGCTGGTGCTGGCCATCACCTTCCTGTTCATGCGCATCCTGGACATCGACCTGCACAAGATTTCGCTGGGCGCGCTGATCATCGCCCTCGGCCTGCTGGTCGACGACGCCATCATCGCCGTCGAAATGATGGTGCGCAAAATGGAAGAAGGGCTGTCGCGCTTCGATGCGGCCACGTTTGCCTACACCTCGACGGCGATGCCGATGCTGACCGGCACGCTCATTACCGCCGCGGGCTTTCTGCCGATCGGTCTGGCCAAGTCGGCCGCAGGCGAATACACGTTTTCAATGTTTTCGGTCAACGCCCTGGCCCTGATTATTTCCTGGCTGGTGGCCGTGATTTTCACGCCTTACCTCGGCTATCTGCTGCTCAAGGTCAAGCCTGCTGCCGGCGCTGATGCCCACCATGAATTGTTCAACACGCCGATGTACAACCGGTTTCGCAAGACGGTCAACTGGTGCGTCGAGTGGCGCAAGACCACGATCCTGCTGACCCTGGCGGCATTCGGTCTGGGCGTGTTCGGCTTCAAGTTCATCGAGCAGCAATTTTTTCCGGATTCCAGCCGGACCGAACTGATGGTAGAGCTGTGGCTGCCGGAAGGCTCGGCCTTCAAGGCCACCGAAGCGCAGGCGAAAAAGTTCGAAGCCTTCATTCAGAAACAGGATGGTGTCGAGAGCGTGACCAGCTATGTCGGCACCGGCAGTCCGCGTTTCTATCTGCCGCTGGACCAGATTTTTCCGCAGACCAATGTCTCGCAAATCGTCGTGCTGGCCAAAGACCTGAAAGCGCGCGAGGCCTTGCGCCTGAAGATAGTCGCAATTTTCAAGACGGATTTTCCGGAGGTGCGCGGCCGCGTCAAGTTGCTGCCGAACGGGCCGCCAGTGCCGTATCCGGTGCAGTTCCGTGTCACCGGTACCGAAGTGACGAAGGTGCGGGCGATCGCCGATCAGGTCAAGGACATCATGCGCACCAATCCGAATGCCATCGGTGTCAACGATAACTGGAACGAATCGGTCAAGGTATTGCGGATCGATCTGGACCAGGAAAAAATGCGCGCGGTGGGCGTGACGTCGCAAGCCGTGATGCGCGCCGCCAATACGATACTGACCGGCTCGACGGTCGGCCAGTATCGCGATGGCAATCGCCTCATCGACATCGTTGTCCGGCAGCCCGTCGAAGAACGCTCGACCATCTCCGCACTGGATCAGGCCAATATTCCGACGGCCAGTGGCAAATCGATTCCGCTGTCGCAGTTGGCCCGGGCGCGGTTTGTCTGGGAGCCGGGCGTGATCTGGCGCGAAGGCCGCGAATGGGCAGTGACGGTGCAATCGGATGTGGCCGACGGCATCCAGGGGCCGACGGTGTCGAGCCAGATCAACCCCAAGCTTGAAGTGCTGCGGGCCAGCTTGCCTGCGGGTTACAAGATCGATCTGGCCGGTGCTGCCGCCGATAGTGGCAAGGCACAGGAATCGATCGCTGCCAATGTGCCGCTGGTGATTTTTATTATCTTTACTTTGCTGATGCTGCAGCTGCATAGCTTCTCGCGCTCGCTGCTGGTCTTCCTGACCGGGCCGCTCGGCGTGGCGGGCGCGGCGATGGCCTTGCTGCTATTGAATCGGCCGTTCGGCTTTGTTGCGCAACTCGGCGTGATCGCGCTGTTCGGCATGATCATCCGCAACTCGGTGATCCTGATCGATCAGATCGAGCAGGATATTGCCGCAGGTGCCGCGCCGTGGGATGCGATTGTCGAGTCGGCAGTGCGACGTTGCCGTCCTATTATTCTCACGGCTGCTGCTGCAGTTCTGGCGATGATTCCATTGTCACGGTCGGTCTTTTGGGGACCGATGGCGGTGGCCATCATGGGCGGCTTGATTGTCGCCACAGCGCTCACGCTGCTGTTCCTGCCGGCGCTGTATGCGGCCTGGTTCCGCGTAAAAAAACCGCCTGTGACTTGATGGCAAGGGCTTGGCGCAGTGCTGTCTGCCGGCACTGCGCCAAAAATCACGGCGGACGGGAATAAAATCCAGTAAAATCGGCCGCTGATGCAGAACGGCCTCTGGCAAAGGCAGTGCAAGGCGACCATATTTACCTCAGGGTCGCTTTTTGCTTTTGGCAGGTGCACTTTCCCGCGAGGATGGCGAAATTGGTAGACGCACCAGGTTTAGGTCCTGACGCCAGTAATGGTGTGGGGGTTCGAGTCCCCCTCCTCGCACCACAGAATTCTTTTTCATTATTTGGACGATTCACATGGCAACTGCTGTCGAAACCCTCGAAAAACTTGAGCGCCGTATCACCATCACGGTCCCTTTGGCAGATGTCCAGGCAGAAGTCGAAAAACGCCTGAAGGTACGCGCTAAATCCGCCAAGGCACCTGGCTTCCGTCCTGGCAAAGTGCCAATGAAAATGGTCGCAGCACAATTTGGCTATCAAGTCGAAACCGAAGTACTGAATGACAAAGTTGGCCGCGCCTTCAATGATGCCGCCAACGAAAACAGCTTGCGCGTTGCCGGTTACCCGCGCATCGAACCGAAAGCTGCCGGCGAAGACGCCGTCGAAGGCACGATTGTTTTCGAAGCCACTTTCGAAATTTATCCGGAAGTCATCGTCGGTGACCTGAGCGTTACCGAAGTCGAAAAAACCGTGACGGAAGTCACCGAAGCAGAAATCGACAAAACCATCGCTATCCTGCGCAAGCAGCGTGCCCACTTCCACGTCAAGGGCGAGCAGGATGCCCACGGCGACGGTGGTCCGGACCAGACAGCACAAAAAGACAATCGCGTGACGGTTGATTTCACCGGCATGATCGATGGCGTTGAATTCCCGGGTGGCAAGGCTGACGACTACGCCTTCGTGCTCGGCGAAGGTCGCATGCTGCCGGAATTCGAAGCTGCCATCACCGGTCTTAAGGTCGGCGAATCGAAATCCTTCCCGCTGGCGTTCCCGGCTGATTACCACGGCAAAGATGTCGCCGGCAAAACTGCTGAATTCACGATCACCCTGAAAAAACTCGAGTGGGCGCACATGCCTGAAGTCGATGCAGAGTTTGCCATTACGCTGGGTGTCGAAGACGGTGATATCGGCAAGATGCGCGCTGATATCAAGCTCAACCTTGAGCGCGAAGTGGGCGGCCGTACCAAAGCCAAGACCAAGGACAGCGTGATGGATGCGCTGATCAAGTCGGCTCAACTCGATGTGCCAAACGCATTGGTCGAGCAAGACGTCGAGCGCCTGGTCGAGATGACCCGCAAGGACATGCAGCAACGCGGCATGGATGTCAAAAGCATGCCATTTCCTCCGGAACTGTTCACTGCCCAGGCCGAACGTCGCGTCCGCCTTGGCTTGATCCTGGCTGAAGTCGTCAAGACAAACAGTCTGCAAGCTACCGCAGACCAGGTAAAGGCGCAGGTCGAAGACTTCGCCAAGAGCTACGAAGATCCTCAGCAAGTGATGCAGTACTATTTCAGCGATCGTAATCGTCTCGCTGAAGTCGAAGCTCTTGTATTGGAAGAAAACGTCGTCAATTACGTCTTGGGAAAATCGAAAGTGACAGAGAAGTCGGTCGCGTTCGATGAATTGATGGGCAACAACGCACAGGCATAAAACAAGGCCGTGTGCTCTCCAAAGGAAAGCAACTATTCATGATGACAAGAAATTTCGCGATGGAACCACAGATGCTTGGCATGATCCCGATGGTGATCGAGCAAAGCGGACGCGGGGAACGCTCCTACGACATTTATTCGCGCTTGCTGAAAGAACGCGTCATTTTTCTCGTGGGCCCGGTCAATGATGGCGTGGCCAACCTGATCGTTGCGCAGCTGCTGTTCCTGGAGAGCGAAAATCCGGACAAGGATATTTCGCTGTACATCAACTCACCAGGTGGTTCGGTCTCGGCCGGTATGGCAATTTTCGACACGATGCAGTTCATCAAGCCGAATGTCTCGACCTTGTGTACCGGGTTGGCGGCATCCATGGGTGCTTTCCTGCTGGCAGCTGGTGCCAAGGGGAAACGGTTCTCGTTGCCGAATTCCCGCATCATGATTCACCAGCCATCCGGTGGTGCGCAAGGACAGGCAACCGACATCGAGATCCAGGCCAAGGAAATCCTGTATCTGCGCGAACGTCTGAACGGTATTCTTGCCGACAAGACCGGCCGCACGATAGAAGAAATTCGCCGTGATACCGAGCGGGATAACTTCATGTCGGCCGATGAGGCCGAGAAGTACGGCATGATCGATAAAGTCCTGACTACGCGCGAGTAACCGGCGGATCGTACTGCTCAATACGGAACGCCCGGACAAATAACCGTCCGGGCGTTTTGTTTTCAGGTGATGGTCTCGGTCCGGCGACATTCTGATGCACTGCCGTGACGGATCCTGATTTCGCAGGTAATATCAAGCAAACCCCACCACCTTCAAGTCCTCCATGACCGATAAAAAATCTACCACCGGCGAGAAATTGCTGTATTGCTCATTTTGTGGCAAGAGCCAGCATGAAGTCAAAAAACTGATCGCCGGACCATCGGTATTCATTTGCGATGAGTGTATCGACCTCTGCAATGACATCATCCGCGACGAAGCCTCGACAGTAGAAACCGTTGCCGGACCCAAGTCAGAGTTGCCGACGCCGCAGGAAATTTGCGAGCTGCTCGGTCAGTACGTGATCGGGCAGGACGGTGCCAAGCGCATCCTGTCCGTCGCCGTGTACAACCACTACAAGCGTCTGCGTCATCTAGGCAAGAAGGACGATGTCGAGCTGGCCAAGAGCAACATCCTTCTGGTCGGACCGACTGGTTCCGGCAAGACCTTGCTGGCGCAAACGCTGGCTCGCATGCTCAATGTGCCGTTCGTGATTGCCGATGCGACTACGTTGACCGAAGCAGGTTATGTTGGTGAAGACGTTGAAAACATCATCCAGAAGCTTTTGCAGGCCTGCAACTACGATGTCGAAAAAGCCCAGAAGGGCATCGTCTACATCGATGAAATCGACAAAATTTCACGCAAGTCGGACAACCCGTCGATTACCCGTGATGTGTCCGGCGAAGGCGTGCAGCAAGCCTTGCTCAAGCTGATCGAAGGCACGATGGCATCGGTGCCGCCACAAGGCGGTCGCAAGCATCCGAACCAGGATTTTGTGCAGATCGATACGACCAACATCATGTTTATTTGCGGTGGCGCTTTCGATGGCCTGGCCAAGATTGTCAGCAACCGTTCCGAAAAGAGCGGCATCGGTTTCTCGGCCAGCGTGAAAAGCCAGAGCGAGCGGTCCGCCAGCGAAATGTTGCTCGAAGCCGAGCCGGAAGACCTGATCAAGTTCGGCCTGATTCCGGAGTTGGTCGGACGTCTGCCGGTCGTTGCAACACTGAGCGAACTGACCGAAGACGCGATGATCCAGATCTTGCTGGAGCCAAAAAATGCGCTGATCAAGCAGTACGCCCGCTTGCTGCAAATGGAAGGTGCGGAGCTTGAAGTCCGTCCGGCCGCACTGCAGGCAATTGCGCGCAAAGCCTTGCAGCGCAAGACCGGTGCCCGTGGTTTGCGGTCCATTCTTGAACACGCTTTGCTCGATGTCATGTTTGAACTGCCAAACCAGCAAAATGTCTCAAAAGTAGTTATTGATGAAAACACCATCACCAATGGTGCCAAGCCGTTAATGATTTATCACGATCAGCCGAAAGTGGCCGGATCGAAGTAAATTCTTGAGTTTTACCGTCCGAAAATACCGTGCTGCCATCGGTTTTTTCGGGCGAACGCAGTAGCATAAAAAAATACGGACCAGTGACAATCCGTTGAGACTCCAGTCGTGCCAAATACTGGCTGGTTTTTTGCGGGACTTTTTAGTCCACTGATATTTGTTCGTGAACGGCCTTGTGTTTTCCGCTCTCGCGCCAACATCAATTACACGTTTTTGATAAGGCTCGCCATGACGACTCCCACTTTTACTGAACATACCCAGTTGCCGTTATTGCCTTTGCGTGATGTCGTAGTTTTCCCGCATATGGTCATACCGCTATTCGTCGGTCGTCCCAAATCCATCAAAGCTCTCGAAGCGGCGATGGAGCAAGGCAAGAGCATCATGCTGGCAGCGCAAAAAGCCGCTGCCAAGGATGAGCCCTCCGCCGACGACATTTATGAAATTGGTTGTATTGCCAATATCCTGCAGATGCTGAAGCTGCCCGATGGCACCGTCAAGGTGCTCGTTGAAGGCACCCAGCGCGCGCGCATCCATCACATCAGCGAGCTCGACACGCATTTCATCGCGGACCTGACACCGGTCGAATCCGAGGCTGGTGACGAATCGGAAGTCGAAGCGATGCGCCGTGCGATCGTTCAGCAGTTTGACCAGTACGTCAAACTCAACAAGAAAATCCCGCCTGAAATCCTGACCTCGCTGGCGGGTATCGATGACGCCGGTCGCCTGGCCGACACCATCGCTGCGCACTTGCCACTGAAGCTCGAGCAGAAACAGGTCATCCTCGAAATTTTCAATGTCGCCAAGCGCCATGAGCATTTGCTGGGCCAGCTCGAAGGCGAACTGGACATCCTGCAGGTAGAAAAACGCATCCGTGGCCGCGTCAAGCGCCAGATGGAGAAATCGCAGCGCGAGTACTACCTCAACGAGCAAGTCAAGGCGATCCAGAAAGAGCTGGGCGAAGGCGAAGAGGGTGCCGATCTCGAAGAACTCGAGAAAAAAATCGTCGCCGCCAAGATGCCGAAAGAGGCGCTTGCCAAGGCATCCAGCGAACTCAAAAAGCTGAAACTGATGTCGCCGATGTCGGCCGAAGCGACCGTCGTGCGCAACTATATCGATACGCTCGTTGGTCTGCCATGGCGCAAAAAATCCAAGGTCAACAATGACCTGACCAATGCCGAGAAAGTGCTTGAAGACGACCATTTCGGTCTCGACAAGGTCAAGGAACGCATCCTGGAATACCTCGCCGTACAACAACGCGTGGACAAGCTCAAAGCGCCTATCCTGTGTTTCGTCGGTCCTCCGGGCGTTGGTAAAACATCGCTAGGCCAGTCGATTGCCCGTGCAACGAATCGCAAGTTCGTACGCATGGCATTGGGTGGCGTGCGCGATGAAGCCGAAATCCGTGGCCATCGCCGCACGTATATCGGTTCGATGCCCGGCAAGATATTGCAAAGCCTGGCGAAAACCGGTGTCCGCAATCCTTTGTTCCTGCTCGATGAAATCGACAAGCTGGGTATGGATTTCCGTGGCGATCCCTCGTCAGCATTGCTTGAAGTGCTGGATCCGGAGCAGAACCATACGTTCGCCGACCACTACGTCGAAGTCGACTTCGACTTGTCCGACGTGATGTTTGTGGCGACGTCGAACTCCTACAATATTCCGCCGGCGCTGCTAGACCGGATGGAAGTGATTCGCTTGTCGGGTTACACCGAAGACGAAAAAACCAGCATCGCGCAGCGTTATCTGTTGCCGAAGCAAATCAAGAACAATGGTTTGCTTGAAGGCGAAATCAGCGTGGCCGAATCGGCGATTCGCGACATCATTCGTTATTACACCCGTGAAGCAGGCGTGCGGGCACTGGAACGCGAAATCTCGAAGATCTGCCGCAAGGTCGTGAAGATGCTGCTGCTGAAAAAGCAGGAGAAAAAAGTCGCGGTCACCGGCAAGAATGTCGACAAGTTCCTCGGCGTGCGTCGCTATGACTTTGGTGTCGCTGAAAAAGAAAACCAGATCGGCCAAGTCGTCGGTCTGGCCTGGACGGAAGTCGGCGGCGACCTGTTGACGATCGAAGCCGTGACGATGCCGGGCAAGGGCCAGATCATCCGTACCGGAACACTCGGCGACGTGATGAAGGAATCGATCGAGGCAGCGCGCACCGTCGTCCGCAGCCGCGCCCGTAATCTCGGCATCAAGCTCGATGCGTTCGAAAAGAACGACATTCATATCCACGTACCGGAAGGTGCAACGCCAAAAGACGGTCCGTCGGCTGGTGTCGCGATGACGATTGCGATGGTGTCGTCCTTTACCGGGATACCGGTGCGTGCCGATGTGGCGATGACAGGCGAAATCACCTTGCGTGGCGAAGTCCTGCCCATCGGTGGCTTGAAAGAAAAGCTGCTGGCAGCGCATCGTGGCGGCATCAAGACAGTGATGATTCCCGAGCAAAATGTGAAGGACCTGGCCGAAATTCCGGACAACGTCAAGAACAAGCTCGAGATCGTCCCGGTACGCTGGATCGACAAGGCGCTTGAAGTTGCGCTGGAAAGAATGCCTGTGCCATTGACCGATGAAGAAGTCGCGTTGAGTACACTGGCGGCGCAAAAGAAAGAGCCGCTTGATCCGCTGGTCGTGAAGCACTAATCACGGTTTGCTGACCACAACATGGCGCTCCCCGGAGCGCCATGTTCACGTCAGCCGCAAGCGTGTACTTGCTGGTTTGATTCATATACCGTCGGGAATGCGGTCAATCCTGATTGATGTCGATGATTGTCTGGTCGTTCGCACATTTAGGCATGGCAATGCAGCCTCGTATGAGTTAAAATCTGCGACTTCGGCGTGGTGACAAACGTCGAAAAATTAGCAACCTGCAGTCGACTGGCAGCCCAAGGCCGCAATCAGGGTGCTTAGCTCAGTTGGTAGAGCGGCGC
>AEPR01000387.1 GCA_000195205.2 Oxalobacteraceae bacterium IMCC9480
CCCGTCTTCATCAGGGACCGGTCGGAGCGCAATCGGATAGCCTTTTAGCGCATTGGGCACCTTGAATCGGTACTTGCCATACTTGACCGCGCCGTGCCATCCCACCTTCAGAATCAGGTCGTTTTCGGCGTACTGGATCGGTGCCAGTACTTCCGAGTACGGCAAAATACTCGGCTTGTATCGCGTCACTGGCGTGGCCATCGCAATGCCTTGGTGAGGACGTTCCGTGTTGTAGACCGTACGCCAGGAATCGAATGTCGATTGCACCTGCACGA
>AEPR01000386.1 GCA_000195205.2 Oxalobacteraceae bacterium IMCC9480
GAACGGCAGCCGGACGGGCGGGCGTCTGCCGAGCAAGGCAGAGAGATGATTGAGACGGCCATGCGTGAAGGCTCCCACTTCTTCGAGTGGACGCACCGGCGGATCGGCGGCGAGAATTTCCCCTCCAACGTGCTCCTGACTCGGATGGAGCAGAGGGGAAAGGTGATACTCCAAGCCACCATTCGCGACATCACCGAAGGCAAGGCTGCGGAACGCATGATCACGCGCCTCAACCGTGTATACGCTATGCTAAGTGGCGTCAATGCGCTGATCGTGCGAGTGCATGACCGCGAGGAGCTGTTCAGGGAGGCGTGCCGGATCGCGGTCGAAGCCGGCGGATTTCGCATAGCCATAATAGCCATCGTGGATAGGAGAACGACTAAAATCGTACTGGTCGCCTCGGCGGGCAAGGATGAAGCGCTTCTCAGCGATGTCAAACGGTTCCTTGACTCGGATGGTGAGACGCCAAATACCATGTTCGCGCAGGCGATCAGGGAGAAAAAAACCGTCGTTTCCAACGATACGCAAAGCGACCTCAGGGGTTCGATCAGCAATAAATCCACCGAATCCAGCGTCCGCTCAATGGTCGTATTTCCACTAATTGTCTCGGATGAAGCGGTAGGCGTGCTTGCGCTGTACGCCAGCGAGAGTGAATTCTTCCAAGAGGAAGAGATGAAGCTGTTGACGGAACTGGTCGGCGACATCTCGTTCGCGATCAATCACCTCGACAAGCAAGAGCGGCTCAACTACCTCGCCTATTACGATGTGCTCACCGGACTGGCAAATCGCACTCTGTTTCTCGAGCGGGTGGCACAGTACGCGCGCAGCGCTGTCAGCGGTAGGTACAAACTGGCCGTGTTCCTGGTCGACCTGGAGCGGTTCAAGAACATCAATGACAGCCTCGGCCGACCGGCTGGCGACACGCTCCTGCGGCAGGTAGCGGAGTGGCTGACGCACACACTAGGGTGCCCCAACCTGTTGGCGCGATTCGATGCGGATCATTTTGCCGTGGTGGTGCCAGAAATAAAGCAGGATGGCGATGTGGCGCGGCCTCTGGAGAAAATAACTGTAGCGTTTTTGGACCATCCGTTTCGCCTGAATGATGGCGTGTTCCGGATCGCCGCCAAGGTCGGGATAGCGCTTTTCCCGGATGACGGTGTCAACGCAGACACTTTGTTCACACACGCCGAAGCGGCGCTCAAAAGGGCCAAAGCGAGCGGCGAGCGCTACCTGTTCTATAACCAGAAAATGACGGCATCGGTCGCCGGCCAGCTGACTCTTGAAAACCAGTTGCGCCAGGCGCTCGACAAAGGAGAATTCGTTCTCCATTACCAGCCCAAGGTCAACTTGGTGAGCGGCAATATCACCGGCGCCGAAGCACTGATTCGCTGGAACGATCCGCGCACCGGCCTAGTGCCGCCGGGCCGCTTCATTCCGATTTTGGAAGAAACCGGAATGATCTATGAAGTCGGACGCTGGGCGCTACGCCAAGCCATCGAAGACTACCTGCGCTGGCGCGCCGCTGGCCTGCCTGCCGTGCGCATCGCCGTGAATGTGTCACCGCTGTAACTGCGCAATCGTAATTTCATCGACGAGATCAAACAGCTGATCGGAATCAACGTGCAGGTGGCCGCGGGGCTGGAACTCGAAATCACCGAAAGCCTGATCATGGACGACGTTCAGCACAGCATCGCCAGCCTGCAGGCGATCCGCGCTATGGGTGTGAGCATCGCCATCGACGACTTCGGCACCGGTTTCTCCTCACTCAGCTATCTCGCCAAATTACCGGTGGACATACTGAAGATCGACCGCTCGTTCGTAATCGACATGAATGTCGGGCCGGAGGGAGTGGCGCTGGTTTCCACCATCATCAACCTGGCGCACTCGCTAGGGCTCAAGGTGGTGGCCGAGGGTGTCGAAACCGAGGAACAACAGCGTCTGCTGCGGCTTGCTACGCTGCGACGAAATGCAAGGCTATTTATT
>AEPR01000385.1 GCA_000195205.2 Oxalobacteraceae bacterium IMCC9480
CCAACCCCGCCGCTACGGTAAAATAGCGCCTTAAATTTTCTTTCCAGCAAAGCACACATCATGAGTCTCAAATGCGGCATCGTCGGCCTCCCGAACGTCGGCAAATCCACCCTCTTCAATGCGCTGACCAAGGCCGGCATCCCGGCTGAAAACTATCCCTTCTGCACGATCGAGCCCAACGTCGGCATGGTCGAAGTCCCTGACCCGCGCATGGATGCCCTGTCCGAGATCGTCAAGCCGCAGCGCGCGGTGCCAACGACGGTCGAATTTGTCGATATCGCCGGCCTGGTCGCCGGTGCCTCCAAAGGCGAAGGCCTGGGCAACCAGTTCCTCGCGCACATCCGCGAAACCGACGCGATCGTCAATGTTGTGCGCTGCTTCGAAGATGACAACGTAATCCACGTCGCCGGTCGCATCAATCCACTCGACGACATCGAAGTCATCCAGACCGAGCTGGCGCTGGCTGACATGGCCGCCGTCGAAAAAGCCATCCATCGCGAAAGCAAGAAAGCCCGCTCCGGTGACAAGGACGCAGCCAAGCTGGTCGTCATTCTCGAGCGCATCATGCCGCAACTCGACCTGGCGCTACCCGTGCGGGCGATGGGACTCGATGCCGAAGAAATGGCACTGATCAAGCCACTGTGCCTGATCACCGCCAAGCCGGCGATGTACGTTGGCAATGTGTCCGACACCGGCTTCACGAACAATCCGTTGCTGGACCAGCTGACTGAATACGCGAAAAAGCAGAACGCACCGGTGGTGGCGATTTGCGCGGCTATCGAATCCGAAATCTCTGACCTCGAAGACGCCGACAAAGCCGAATTCCTGGCCGACATGGGCATGACCGAACCCGGCCTGGACCGTCTGATCCGTTCTGCCTACACCTTGCTCGGATTGCAGACCTACTTCACCGCCGGCGTCAAGGAAGTCCGCGCCTGGACCATCCATGTCGGCGACACCGCCCCCCAGGCTGCCGGCGTGATTCATACCGACTTCGAGCGCGGCTTCATTCGCGCGCAGACGATTGCCTACGAAGACTTCATCACGTTCAAGGGCGAAGCCGGCGCGAAGGATGCCGGCAAGATGCGTGCGGAAGGCAAGGAGTACGTGGTCAAGGATGGCGACGTACTGAACTTCCTGTTCAATGTGTAGATAGCACGCTGTCCGGCCCCAAAAAAATCCCGCGAGTGTGCGGGATTTTTTTATTCGCAGGATGCTTCAACCGGCTGGTCGGCAGCACGCAGTTGCTGCAGGCAGGCCAGAGAGATTTCTGACAAGCCACTGACGGCATCAGGACGCAGCAGCTGATGGCGACCTAACAGGCACGCCTTGCTCAGGTAATCAGCGCTAGACAGAATCCGTCCCAGCGGCGACATGCGCATCAAATCGTGCTTACTGCCCTGCTCTTCAATGGCAACGATGATCGCCGGCGGGAATTGCCATTCCGTCGCGATGCTGCACGACAGTACGCGTGCATGCGCAATCAAGGCATTACAAAAGCTCGCCGAACCGAGCGTGGCGTCGCCTTCGGCGACTTGCTCCAGCACCCGCAATGAAGCGATCAAACCGACATACTGAATCAGGCCAGCGAGGAATGCCTCGAACGGCACTACGCCTTCCTGTTCGGCAAGCAGGCTGCAGGCCAAGGCACACTGCTCCGACTGCTGCCAGAGACGAGGCGCAATGCGCCGCGTGTAATGTCCGGATTTGAGGTCGATGATGGGCTTGAACGCGACGCCGCTAATGAGTTGCCGCAAGCCGTTCTGTCCGAGCACCAGGACCGCATGCTCGATGCTGGTCATTGTGTTGGCACCATGGGTGGCCGTGCTCGCCAGCCGCAACACC
>AEPR01000384.1 GCA_000195205.2 Oxalobacteraceae bacterium IMCC9480
GAGGACCTTGATGCTGGCGCGGATTTTACCGGCACACGGAACAAGGCGTGGCCATGTTGTCGTCGATGTTGGGGAGTGCACAGGCGATTGCGCTCAACATTGAGAGCATGCGTGCCTTCCTGCGACTGCGCGAGATGATCGGCTTGAATAAGGAGCTGGCCCTGTGTCTGGATGAACTGGAGAGTAAAGCAGATTTAATGGAAGTGAACCACGACACCTTTGAACACAATAGGCGCGTGCAACTGAAGCAGGTATTTGATGCCATTCGGGAGTTGATGACGCCGCCGGAAGCGCTACCGAAACGGTCTATCGGCTTTGTGGCGCATGAGGACGCATCGGCTAAACCGAAAGCAGCTAAAGCAAAAAAATAACTGCTTTATCACTATCAACATCGCGCGGCTAAAAAAAGCCACTACATCCGGGGGAGTTCGGAGGCAGTGGTTTTTTTATTTTAAAGAAGGAAATGTTTGCGAGTAAAACGTTGGGCTTCGCAATCCAACTTACCGCGTTTACCGCGTTGCGAGTTACGGCTTTGCGCCCTACTTATTTCGGGTTACGGTCATTTACAGATTACGACTTACGTCCGTTGCCTCCCAACGCTGAGCTTCTTCTCTAATCGCCTTTTCAAAAAACTCTTTATCTTCTGGCCGATCTTCCATTTCACTCGCCGCATAGATAAAACTATCGAGTTCGTGGAATTCTCGCTCCTGAGAATTAATGGTTGCCCGCCAAATCAATTTCGCACCCTCTAATGGCGAAATTTTATCAGACAAGATTGAAGTGGAAATCTGCTTTGCATAATGCTTCAAAGCGTCAACCTTTGACATCTTCCCACCGCCACCTTCTGCCAAAATCCGCTCAAAGAGCTGATGAATTTGTTCGGCCTCATTTGGTGAACAAATCGATAATTGCAAAATTGCTTCAGAATCGAATCCTTCTTCTAGAGCAGATGCCGCGTGTTCAGGCAGTTCTTCGCCGAGAAGTAATCCCAATACCCACATCGCCTCGAGTTGCGACAAATTAAATGTTTCGCTCATTTAAATTTAAATCCTTCCCTTACGCCCGTCACCAAATTTTGCCAGTAATGGATAACTATATTTTCCCCTGTAGTCAAACTCGTTTGAATATATTGCATCTTTGCCCACACGCTTTCTGGATACCGTGCATCATTAATCAATCCCTGCATAATTCTTTGTCCTGCACCACTTTGCGCTGCTTCCAGAGCGAGCTGTTCAGCGAGATTTGTGGCTACTCCTTTTATAGCACCAGGCCCAATACAAATCTTGGGTCCTGCACCTGTTGAAATACATCCATCATCATCAACTTGAGTGAGTGGAAGTGCCGTTGTCTTACAAGACGATCCGTTGTCAACGACAGGTGGATCCCACCATCGGCCGCCAGGCATGACTCCCTTCAGTCCAAGCGGATCAATCCTACTTAATGGGTTCCCTCCAACATAGCTATAGGTATTATGGCCTCCATCCAGCCCAATCGGATCACTCGTC
>AEPR01000383.1 GCA_000195205.2 Oxalobacteraceae bacterium IMCC9480
TCGATGCCGCGGATCTGCACGCCATGTTCCCAGTCGCGGTCCAGCGCGGTGTCGATGGCCACCGACATCCTGGCGGTGTGGTGCAGCAGTCGTTCGGCGGCGTCGCGGTTGATCAGATAGCCTTGCGTGCCATTGGGTTGCGCGAGGTAATCGACCAGCACATAGGGACCGGTGAGCGGGCGTACCGGAAAAGCCGGTTTCCGGAACATCGCAAACAGGCGCACGACATCCCAGTCGGCTTGCGCCGCACAGAGCGCTTCGACCACGCCGGTAAAGTCCGGCGACAGGCCGACATCATCTTCGAGCACCAGGCATAACGCGTCGTCCCCGGCCAGGAATTCGGCCCATACCGCGCGATGGCTCAGGTAGCAGCCCATCTCGCCGGGGCGCAGGTCGATGCCGCTATGCGCCAGCCGTTGCTTGCGGTCGTAGATGGCCGGCCAGTCGCTGCCCGGCGCAATCCGGATGGCGTCGAAAAACCGGTATGGCAATTGGTAGTGCTCGAATTGCTGACGCATGTAGGCGCGCCGTTCGGGCTGGTCCGCCAGCGAAATGCAGTCGATCCGGATCATGCTGCAGCCGGTGTTGCGGCGCTATCCATATGGGCCAGCAGCAGGCTGACCACCAAGCCGTAAAACAGGATGGTGGGACGCCAGATCAGCACCACGTCGACCAGGCCGGCGATGAAAAATCCGGTCGACACGATAATGACCAGCAGGGCCGGATTGGCCGCCGACGCTGCGCCGGCATAGCGCCGTCCGGCGGCAAGCAGCGGCACAAAATACAGCAGCCCCAGACTGAGCACGCCGATGATGCCGCCCTCGGCTGCCGACTTCAGGAATTCATTGTGCGGATGCGTGTACATGCCGAGGTCGGATGGCGTTTCGCCGGCGACCTGATAGCGCTTCAATCCGTCCTGGAAGCCGTGATTGCCGACGCCGATCAGCGGATGCGCGACGAACATCTTGCCGGCAAAGCGCCACAGCTCGATGCGGGTCGTGGCCGATGTCATCGCGGTGTTGTCGGCCGATGCGTAATGTTCGATTTCGGCCAGCGTCTGGTCCGAGCGTGACCACAGCGTGCTGTTCGTGACGACGATGCCGATGATGGCCAGCACGGCGACCGCGCCATACAGCAATGCCTTGATGCGCTTGTCCGGCAGCAGCATCCAGACCAGTGCGCCCAGGCACAGTGCCAGCAACAGGCCGCTGCGGGTTTGCGTCAGCAGCGGTACCGCGAGGGCATAAGCAATCAAGGGCAGGGCCAGCCAGCGGTATCGCAGCGATCCATCCGCTTGCACCAGCAGGGCCAGTGCCAATGCGCCCAGGATCAGCGCCAGCGAGGTATGCGGAATGATGCCGAGAAAGCCGTTGGGTAGCACGCCGCGGGCCAGATCGAGTACATGCAAGTGCCAGAACATCAGCGGTACCGTGACCAGCAGGAATAGCAGGCAGCCCCAGAGAAAAGGCCGGATCGACGGTCGCAGGACCAGGATCGCGAGATAGACCGGAATGCAGGCGACGAAGCGCGAGACTTCATCCATGTCGCGCAGGTGCAGTCGTTGCGGCAGGAGAAAATACTGCGCCACGGCCAATAACAGTGGCAGGCACAGGGCGATTATCCAGGGCCGGCGACAGTGCGCCCAGGCTGTTTTCAGCATCGTCGGCCGCAGGAGCAGGTAAGCACAGGAAGACAGGAACAGCGCGAGCGACAGCACATCGTTCATCGTCTTGTCGAGCGCCAGCGAAACCGGATACAGAAAAAACATCCCTGCGAATAGCGTGCGCGCAAACGCGTCGACAGATTTTTTTTGGGGCACTGATAGTTCTTTCAAACGGCAAGTCGTGCGCGCCGGAGATGCGGCGACTGACGCCCGGGGTTAATTGTTGGTATCGCAGCGTTTCGTGCTGCTGTCTTGCTCGCGCTATCCTGAATCAAGGGTTGGTGACGTAAGCCCGACGAGGTGAGGCGGGTATTTCCGCTGCCAAGTATAACCGTGCTGGTTACATTGCCAACGCATGTCGGCGAGGTTTGCCCGCAAATTTTGCGGATTTTTTATGCCGGATGACGGCGACCGGAAGCGAGGCGGACGATTCTTGGTTTTTTTTAAGGCGACCGTGCCAGTCAGGCCCGCGGCCGGTTGGCCAGGGCGTGAATGGCAGCGAGCAGCGTGGCATTGCGGGGCGTGTTTTCCAGCACGGTTTCGAGCTGCGTCAAGGCCGACACCGCCGGGTCCGGTAGCCTCAATTGCTTCACGGGCGGCGGGGTGTCGCGCGGGCGACCAACTTGCACTTTCAGTCGAATTGCATTAACTTGCCAGCCACGTTGGTGCAGCGCGTCCTGCAATTTTGGTAGCTGTTGCCGGAGCCGCGAGGCCAGTGCGGCGTTCGGTGTCGACAGGACCAATTGGCCGGATTCGAACTGCAGCACGCCGCAGGCGTCGAACATGGCCGGTAATGCGCCGGCACAGTCCGCCTGCAAAGTCATCATGCGCGTGATCGATGGCAATAGCGCCGCCATCTTGTCATGGCTTTGCAGGAAATCAGTGATGCCACGCGAGGTCGGTTTTTTCCGGAGGCCGGTCCTGGCGGGGACGAAAGTGGAGGGGCGCGTCATCGCGCAACCTTACCATAATCGATGCCGGCGTCGGCCATGCACCTGACCAGGGGCTGCTTCATTTTCAGCTTCATTTATGGATCGTCAGGCCGGGTCGCTCCCCGTGTTTTTTCGATCATCATTGCACGTGCGAACGGACCCGAGATGCAAATCATTTTGCTGCACCCGCGCTTCACGCAAGCCCGCTCGTTGACGCTGACGCTGCGGCATGGCTTGCTGGCGTTGTCGCTGCTGCTGGTGCTGGTACTTGGCAGCGCGGCCCTCATGACCTTTCTGACCTTGACCCACGTCGGCGATATCCGCCTGCCATGGGTCCAGAAAATGCTGGATGCCGGCAACCAGGGCGAGGCGGCGCGCAACGATCGCTACGTGCGCGAAAACATTGCGGCGATGGCCATGAAGCTCGGCGAAATGCAGGCGCAACTGATGCGGCTCGATGCGCTCGGCGAGCGGGTGCAGGGCTTGTCCGGCGTGAAGCCGGAAGAATTTAATTTCAAGGAATTACCGGGCCGTGGCGGTGCCGAACCATCGACGTCGCGCGCTGCGCCGCCGCCGCTCGGCATCAGCCAGTTCCAGCAAGCGCTTGATGCGCTGGTCGTCGATATCGAACATCGTTCTGATTATATGAATGCAGTCGAGACCACGCTGATGTTCGACAAGATTCGCAGCAAATTGCTGCCGACGATACAGCCGGTCAATGTGACCTATAACGCGTCAGGATTTGGCTGGCGACTCGACCCGTTTACCGGTCGCAGTACGTTCCATGAGGGGATCGATTTTCCTGCACCGACCGGCACGCCGATCATCGCAGCCGCCGGAGGCGTTGTTATTGCCGCCGAATTCCATCCACAGTTCGGCAACATGCTGGAGATCGATCACGGCAATGAGATCGTGACCCGCTATGCCCACGCGTCGCGCCTGCTGATGAAAGTTGGTGATATCGTGCAGCGCGGACAGCACGTGGCCGACATCGGCACCACCGGCCGCTCGACTGGCGCGCACCTGCATTTCGAGGTGCTGGTCAAAGGTGTTCAGCAAGATCCGCACAAGTTTCTGATTGCCGGTTCGGGCCAGGGGAGCGTGCCGCAACAGACCCGAAAATAAGCCGTCGTTATCAGGTCGCTATTGTTTCCTGGCGGGTAAGCCCAACATCCACGATATCGCATGATAAACTCACTCTCTTTTCAGCCAAAGTCCGTTCCTGTCGCGCACAGAACATCGTGTTCCGGGATTTTTCACGGCGCCTATTTTAGAATCCAAGCATGTCATTACTGACCCAGATTTTCGGTAGCCGCAACCAGCGCCTGCTTAAGCAATATCAAAAAACGGTACGCGAAATCAACGCGATGGAGCCGCTCATCGAGAAGCTCAGCGACGCGGAATTGCAGGCCAAGACGCCCGCATTCCGTGACCGCATCGCCAACGGCGAAGCCATCGATGCGCTGCTGCCGGAAGCCTTCGCGGTCTGTCGCGAAGCCAGCCGGCGCGTGCTGAAGATGCGCCACTTCGACGTGCAGCTGGTCGGCGGCATGGTGCTCCATTTCGGCAAGATCGCCGAGATGGGTACCGGCGAGGGCAAGACGCTGATGGCCACCTTGCCGGCCTACCTCAATGCACTGGCCGGCAAGGGCGTGCATGTGGTGACCGTCAATGATTACCTGGCGCAGCGCGACGCCGAATGGATGGGCCGCCTGTACTCGTGGCTGGGCCTGTCGAGCGGTGTGAACCTGTCGCAGATGGACCATGACGACAAGCAGCTGGCCTATGCGGCTGACATCACCTACGGTACCAACAACGAATTCGGTTTCGACTACCTGCGCGACAACATGGTGTTCGATGCGGCCGACCGGGTTCAGCGCAGTCTGAACTTCGGGATCGTCGATGAAGTCGATTCGATCCTGATCGATGAAGCCCGCACCCCGTTGATCATTTCCGGCCAGGCAGAAAATCATACCGAGCTGTATCACCAGATCAATGAAGTGCCGCCGCTGCTGACCTTGCAGATTGGTGAAGAAACGCCGGATGGCAAGAGCACGATCAGCGTTCCCGGCGACTACACCAAAGATGAAAAAGCGCATCAGGTCCTGCTGACCGAAGCCGGCCACGAAAAAGCCGAACAGATCCTGACCCGCATGGGTTTGCTGCCGGAAGGCGCGTCGCTGTATGACTCGGCCAACATCACGCTGATTCATCATCTGTACGCCGCACTGCGCGCCCACACGCTCTATCACAAGGACCAGCATTACGTGGTGCAGGACAACGAAGTCGTCATCGTCGATGAATTCACCGGTCGCCTGATGACCGGCCGGCGCTGGTCCGATGGTTTGCATCAAGCGGTCGAATCGAAGGAACACGTCAAGATCCAGAACGAGAACCAGACGCTGGCTTCGATCACGTTCCAGAATTATTTCCGCATGTACGGCAAGCTGTCCGGCATGACCGGTACGGCCGATACCGAAGCCTACGAGTTCCAGGAAATCTACGGTCTCGAAACCGTCGTGATCCCGCAGAACCGGCCGAACCAGCGCAAGGACAGGCAAGACCAGGTCTACAAGACCAACGACGAAAAATACAAGGCCATGCTGGTCGACATCAAGGATTGCTACGAGCGCGGCCAGCCGGTGCTGGTGGGTACTACCTCGATTGAAAACTCCGAACTGCTGTCCGGCATTCTGGATACCGCAGGCTTGCCGCACAACGTGCTCAACGCCAAGCAGCATGCCCGCGAAGCCGAAATCATTGCGCAGGCCGGTAGCCCGAAAGCCATCACGATCGCTACCAACATGGCCGGTCGCGGCACCGACATCGTGCTCGGTGGCAGCGTTGAAAAACAATCCCAGCATGTCGATGCCGACGACGCCCTGAGCGACGCCGAGAAGCAGTCCCGCATCCAGAAGCTGCGCGACGAATGGCAGTCACTGCACGACCATGTCGTCAAGGCCGGTGGCCTGCATATCATCGGCACCGAGCGGCATGAATCACGTCGCGTCGATAACCAGTTGCGCGGTCGTTCGGCCCGTCAGGGCGATCCGGGTTCGTCGCGTTTTTATCTGTCGCTCGATGATGCGCTGCTGCGTATTTTTGCCGGTGACCGCGTGCGCGCGATCATGGACCGGCTGAAGATGCCGGAAGGCGAGCCGATCGAAGCCGGCATCGTGTCGCGGTCGATCGAATCGGCACAGCGCAAGGTCGAAGCACGTAACTTTGACATCCGCAAGCAGCTGCTCGAATACGATGATGTGGCCAATGACCAGCGCAAGGTGATCTACACCCAGCGTAACGAATTGCTCGAATCGCAGGACGTGTCGCCGCTGGTCGCATCGCTGCGCCATGGTGTCTTCAATGACCTGTTCCGCGAGCACGTGCCCGCCGAGTCGGTCGAAGAACAATGGGATGTGCCGGCGCTGCAAACCGCGCTGGCCGCCGAATGGACGCTCGATGTGCCGCTGGTCGAGACACTGGCAGCCAACGACAACCTGACCGACGAAGAACTGCTGGCGAAGGTCTTGCAGGCAGCCGATGCCTCGTATGACAGCAAGATCGCCATCGTCGGCAAGGAATCGTTTGCCGGTTTCGAGCGCAGTGTCATGCTGGGCAGTGTCGACAGCCACTGGCGCGAGCATCTCGCGGCGCTGGACCATCTGCGTCAGGGTATTCACCTGCGTGGCTATGCGCAAAAAAATCCTAAGCAGGAATACAAGCGCGAAGCCTTCGAACTGTTCGGCCAGATGCTAGAGCTGATCAAGAACGATGTCGTCAAGACGGTCATGACGGTGCGTATCCAGTCGCGCGAAGAAATCGATGCTGCCGAAGAACAGCTGGCGCAATCGAAACTGGCCAATGTCAGCTTCCAGCATGCTGATTTCGATCCCGATCTTGAGCCCGAAGAATTGCTCGCACCGACGGCCAGGCCAGCCAGCCAACAGGACGAGCCGCTGATCAATCCGATGAAGGTCGGTCGCAACGATCCGTGTCCGTGCGGTAGCGGCAAGAAGTACAAGCAGTGCCACGGCAAGCTGTCCTGATTTTTTATCCGGAGCGCGTGCCGGACTAGAGAAGGCAGGATTTCCTGCCTTTTTTTACGTCTGCAAATTCACGCGCTTACAATGGCTGCCGACGCCTCATCCACTCATTTGTTCAACCACACAGACTGTCCGACACCATGGCCGTTAATTCCCCTCTCCCCATCGCTGCGCACCTGACACCTGTCGCCGGTATCGAACTCGGCCATGCCGAAGCCGGCGTGCGCAAACCCAATCGCAAGGACGTGCTGGTCATGACGCTGGCACCGACCGCCACCGTGGCTGGCGTATTCACGCTGAACCGCTTTTGTGCGGCCCCGGTGCAGGTCTGCAAGGCGCATCTGGAAGGCTTGCATATGGCGGGTGCGCCCATCCGTGCGCTGGTCATCAACACCGGCAATGCCAATGCCGGTACCGGTGAAACCGGCCTGGCCGATGCCAATGCCGTGTGCAGCGCGCTGGCCGGTTTGCTGGACTGCGAGGCCGCGCAAATCCTGCCGTTTTCGACCGGCGTGATTCTCGAGCCGCTGCCCGTGGCGCGCGTCAATGCCGGCCTGCCGCAAGCGCTTGCCAATCTGTCTGCCGACAACTGGTACAACGCGGCCGAAACCATCATGACCACCGACACCCAGCCCAAGGCAGGCTCGGCCACCGTCGTGATCAATGGCGAGACCATCACGCTGACCGGTATCAGCAAGGGCGCCGGCATGATCAAGCCGAACATGGCGACGATGCTGGGCTTTCTGGCGACCGATGCCGGCGTGTCGCAACACGTGCTGGAGCACATGGTCAAGCAAGCCGCCGATCACTCGTTCAACTGCATCACCATCGATGGCGATACGTCGACCAACGATTCGTTCATGCTGATCGCTACCGGGGCCGCGAAGCTGCAGGTCACCGAGATCGACTCGCCCGAATACGCGCTGCTGGCCGAAGCCGTCACCAACCTGTCGCGCTCGCTGGCGCAAATGATCGTGCGCGATGGCGAAGGCGCGACCAAGTTCATGACCATCACCGTGGAGCAGGGCACCAGCATCGAAGAGTGTCGCAAGATCGCGTATTCGATCGGCCATTCGCCACTGGTCAAGACCGCCTTCTTTGCATCGGATCCTAACCTCGGTCGCATCCTCGCCGCGATCGGTTATGCGGGTGTTGATGACCTCGATGTCAGCAAGCTCGATCTGTACCTCGATGACGTGCTGGTGGCCCGCAACGGTGGCCGCAATCCAGCCTATCAGGAAGCCGATGGCCAGCGCGTGATGCAGCAAAGCGAGATCACGGTGCGGGTCCGGCTCGGTCGTGGCGATGCGGTTGCCACCATCTGGACCTGTGACCTGTCGCACGATTACGTGACGATCAACGCCGACTACCGTTCCTGACACCCGCTCACAAGAGACCTTCGCCCATGACCCAGCTAGATCAATTCCTGCAACGCGCCGAACAGCTGCTTGCGCGCCTCGAAGCGGTCCTGCCGCAAAGCCCCGCCGCGATCGACTGGCAAGCCGGCACCGCTTTCCGCTGGCGCAAGCGCGCCGGTGTCGGCAGCCTGCAGCCGGTGCGGCAAGTCGCCGCGATTGCCTTGTCGGACCTGCAGAACATCGCGCCGCAAAAAGAGCAGATCGAACAGAACACGCTGCAGTTCGTGAACGGCCTGCCGGCCAATAATGTCTTGCTGACCGGCGCGCGCGGTACCGGCAAATCGTCGCTGATCAAGGCCTGCCTGAACCAGTTCGCTGCGCGCGGCTTGCGCCTGATCGAAGTCGACAAGGATGATTTGGCCGACCTGGCCGACATCGTCGACCTGGTCGCCGGCCGGCCGGAACGCTTCATTATTTTTTGCGATGACCTGTCGTTCGAAGAAGGCGAGCATGGCTACAAGGCGCTGAAGGTGGCGCTCGATGGCAGCATCGCCGCGCAATCGGACAACGTGCTGATTTACGCGACCTCGAACCGGCGTCATCTGATGCCGGAACGGATGGCCGACAACGCCAGCTACAGGAACGATGAGAGCGGTGACTTGCATCCGGGCGAAACGGTCGAAGAGAAAATTTCACTCTCCGAGCGCTTCGGCCTGTGGGTCTCGTTCTATCCGTTTAAGCAGGATGATTACCTGGCGATTGCCGGTCACTGGCTGGTGCATTTCGGCTGCACGCCGGAGCAGGTGGTCGCCGCGCGCGGCGATGCCCTGCGCTGGGCCTTGCAGCGCGGTTCGCGCTCGGGACGGGTGGCCTGGCAGTTCGCCCGTGACCATGCCGGCAAGCGGCATGGCTGACCCGTTGCCGGCCGCGAAGCCGATCGATGTCGCAGTCGGCATCCTGATGCAGCCCAATGGCGATGTGTTGCTGGGTCAGCGTCCGGACGGCAAACCGTACGCCGGCTACTGGGAATTCCCGGGCGGGAAAGTCGAGCAGGGCGAATCGATTTTCGCCGCCTTGCAGCGCGAATTCGTCGAAGAACTCGGCATCGAGATACGCAGTGCCGAACCCTGGTGCGGCGTCGAGCATGTCTATCCGCATGCCCACGTGCGGCTGCATTTTTACATCAGCCGGGACTGGCATGGCGCGCCGCAAAGTCTGGAAGGCCAGGCCTTTGCCTGGCAGGGAACAGTCGATCTGGAACCTTTGTTGCCGGCCACGATACCGCTGATCACCTGGCTGGATCAGTTGCGCTTTGGTGCGGGTAACCGGCGCTGATCCCCCATGGAGAAGCCACCACTGCGCAGTGATCACTGGCCGCCGGCCAGAAGCGGGATGGCGCAGCTTATTCGTGCAACCGACTGGAGTGCCACGCCGCTCGGCGGGCTGGAGCGCCAGCCTGCGTATCGCCGTCACCACTGCGCTCGATTCGCCCTTGCCGTCCATTCTGTTGTGGGGCACGGCGCTGACGCAGGTCTATAACGATGCTTACCGCGATATCCTGGCGCAACGACATCCGCTGGCGATGGGGCAGGACACCTATGCCTGCTGGCCCGAGGTGCGCCATTTCAATGAGCCGATCTACGGCCGCGTGCTGGAACACGGCGAATGCGTGCTGCTGGAAGACCAGGAATACCTGATCGCACCGGCCGGAGTGCCCGAATTACGTTATTTCACGATCACTTATGCGCCGGTCCGCGATGAGCACGGCAAGGTATGCGGGGTGATGGTGGTGGTCATGGAGACCACCTCGCGCGTGCAGGCCGAACGGGACAACCGGCGCCTGACCGGCGCGGCGCTGGCGGCGGCCGAGCGATTGCGCCTGATGGTCGATCAGGCACCCGGATTTGTCGCCTTGCTGAGCGGGCCGCAGCACGTGTTCGAGATCGCCAATGCGGCATTCCTGCGCCTGTCCGGTCGCCAGGATCTGCTCGGCAAGCCGGTCGGTGTCGCCATTCCCGAAGCGGCCAGCCAGGGTTTTCTGACTTTGCTCGATAGTGCCTATGAGACTGGCCAGCCTTTTTTTGCCTCGGCGATGCCGATCAGCCTGCAAAAATCATCCGGTTCTTCGCCGTCATTGCATTACCTTGATTTTGTCTACCAGCCGGTGCGGGATGCCGATGGCACCATCAATGGCATATTCGTCGAAGGCAACGACGTCACTGCACAGATTCATGAGCATCGGGAGTTGGCCCGTCTCAATGACGAGCTGACCGACAAGGTACGTCGCCTCGAAATTGCCGAACGTCAGCAGAGCTTCCAGCTGGCGCTGGCGGACCGGTTGCGCACGTTGTCGCCGCTGGACGATGTGGTGACGGCGGCCTGCGAACAGCTGGGTCGTTTCCTTGGCGTGGCACGGGTGGTGTTTTGCGAGGTCGATGACGACCAGCAGACATTTTTTGTCCGTTCGGAATGGCAGCGCAGCGGCCTTGACAATGTCACTGGCGTGGCACGGACGCTGGACGAATTCGGACCGGACAACATTGCCGAACTGCGTGCCGGTCGGGTATTCGCCTGTGCCGATACGTCTACCGATCCGCGCACTGCCGAGCATGCGCAAGCCTATGCGCGCGTCAACATCATTGCCAGCCTGGCGGTACCGCTGGTGCGTGATGGCAAGCTCACCATTATTCTTAACCTGCATCAGATAGCGCCCTATCACTGGAGTACGCAGGACATCCTGCTGGCGCTCGACATGGCCGAGCGGACCTGGTCGGCGGTCGAAAGTGTCCGCGCCCAGGCCGAGCTGCGTGCCGAGCGCGACCACAGCCGCTACATCCTCGAGAACATGACCGAAGGCTTTGGCATTCTTGACCCGCATTGGCGGGTACGGCAAATGAATGCGGAGGGATTGCGGCTGGGTCAGCGCAACAGCGTTGACGTGATCGGCAAGAATCACTGGGATATCTGGCCGGGCGCGCTCGGCACCGAGGTCGAAGCGGTGTACCGGCGCGTGTTTGCCACCGGCATATCCGAAACGTTCGAGCAGGATGTTTCCGTGTCGGCCGACGCCAGCACCTGGCTGGAAGTCCGCGTGAGCCGTTCGAGCAATGGCGAACTGGCGATTTTTTATCACGATATTTCGAGTCGCAAGTTGGTCGAAAAGGCCTTGAGCGACGCGGCCAGTCACAAGGATGAATTCCTGGCGATGCTGGCGCATGAATTGCGCAATCCGC
>AEPR01000382.1 GCA_000195205.2 Oxalobacteraceae bacterium IMCC9480
GTGCATTCGCGTGGGCACGGTAAAGCCGCGGGAGGTTTGCGATCACAGAAAAAAGCGCACCGGCTTGGTCATGGCAGAGCACGGACGAACCAAGCTGCTGAGGAGCGTTAGCGCTCATGAAGGGCAAACCCACCCGACTTCCCGAAATTAAATTTAATTTCAATAATTTTATTTATAACGAATAAAACAAATCGTATGCGTGGTCAGATCTTGTTAAAATCATGCCCGCAGGAATGATCAGGTGAAAACCCAACCACCTGCGACGACGTCTGGAATCGTGCCGGCTATAACGGTGATTCCTGGCGGGGCGCTATGACAATTGACGCAATTGCCGCAGCGTGCTTTTCCTTTTTCGAGATAACCATGGCTAGTGAACTCAATTTTCTTGTTGTTGATGATTTTTCCACGATGCGCCGCATTATTTCCGGCCTGCTCAAGGAGATCGGTCATTCAAAAATCCACGAAGCCGAAGATGGCGCGGCGGCACTGCGCCTGTTGCAGTCCGCCCAGACTCACGGCGTGCCGATCGATTTCGTCATTACCGACTGGAATATGCCGGTCATGGACGGCCTGGAATTACTCAAGCGGATCCGGCTGGACCCGGCGCTGAACCATTTGCCGGTGCTGATGGTGACCGCTGAATCGAAGAAAGAAAACATCATCGCGGCCGCCCACGCCGGTGCCGACGGCTACATCGTCAAGCCCTTCACCGCGGCGACATTGAAGGAGAAACTCGACAAGATCATGCTCAAAAAAGGTGTGCCGGCATGACGACCTTTATCGAACCCTTACCGGCTGCGCTGGTGCTGCCGGAGACCGGTAGCCCTTTGCCCGTGTTCGAACGCCTCGGCATGATCGTGCGGGCGCTGCACGATACCTTGTGCGAACTGGGTGCCGACGGCGTGCTGGAAAACGCCGCCAGTGAATTTCCATCGGCGCGCGAGCGCTTGCTGCATATCGCCAACCTGACCGAGAACGCCGCCAATATCGTGTTGCTCAAGGTCGAGGAAAACATCCCGGTGCAAGAGCAACTGGTGCGCGGCGCGACGACGCTGGAGCAATCCTGGAGCGAGGCCGCCAACGATGGCAGCCGCGCCAATCAGGACGAACTGGTGGCCAGCACCCGCGCATTTCTGGCGCAGGTGCAGACCGGTTGCGGCGATACCCGGACCGCGCTGTCGGACATCATGATGGCGCAGGATTTCCAGGACTTGACCGGACAGCTGATCAAGAAGGTCGTCACGTTGATGGAGCGCACCGAGAATGATTTGCTCAAGCTGCTCATCGACGCCGCACCTCCCGGCACCGTGGTGCAGGTGCAGCGCATTGAAGTCACCGCCGGGCCGGGTGCCCCGGGTAGCAGCACGCTGGACCAGGCTAGCGTCGATGACTTGCTGGCTGATCTGGGGTTCTGACATGATCGCCCTGCGCCCCTTCCTGTTTGCTGCTGCTGCTGCCTTGTTGTTTGGCCCGTGCGCTGTCGCCGCTGCACCCGAGCGCCTGCAGCGCGTGCTCGATGCCGGCGAACTGCGTGTCTGTATCTGGCCCGAGTACTACGGCATTACCTATCGCAATCCGAAAACCGGCCAGCTCGCCGGCATCGATATCGATATCGCCACTGCGCTGGGCAAGGAGCTGGGCGTGCGGGTGCGCTACGTCGATAGTTCGTTCGGCCTGCTGGTCGACAAGCTGCTCACTGACCAGTGCGATATCGCGATGCATGCGGTCGGTGTCACGCCGGCGCGCAGTGCGCAGCTGGCATTCACGCAGCCGTATTTACGCAGCGATATCTATGCGGTCACGGCCGCCAACAATCCGGCGATCAAGAGCTGGGCCGATCTTGATCAACCCGGCCGCGTGATCGCGGTGCAAGCCGGTACCGTGATGGAGCCCATCATGCAGCGCGCGTTACGCCAGGCCACACTGCTGGTGGTCAAGCCGCCGATGTCGCGCGAAAACGAAGTCGAATCCGGCCGCGCCGATGCCTTCATGACCGACTTTCCGTACAGCCAGCGCATGCTGGATCTGACTACCTGGGCCCGCGTGATCGCCTCGCCGCAGCCCTTCCATCAGACCGATTATGCGTATGCGCTGGCACCCGGCGATGCCTCGCTGCTGACGCGGGTCGATCGCTTCATGCAGGTGATCCGCGCCGACAAGCGCTTGCTGCAGTTCGCGCAAAAATACCGGCTCGATGCCATCCTGCTGGCCGATGGCGAGCGTCGCAAGCCGGTCGTGTCCGGGAACTGAGTGTCGATGCGCGCCTCTTTCCAGCAGTCGCTCTGGCTGAAAAAAATCCTGCCGCGCTGGAATGCCAGCTATTTTTTCATGGGGTCGGGCGTCCTGTTCGCTTGCGTCATCCTGCTCGGCATGGCCTTGTTCGTGCGGCATACGCGCACCCAGGCGCTGGCAGCCGAAGCCGAGCATGGCCGGTTGTATGCCAGTGCGCTCGAGAGCCATGTCTCCGAAGCGCTGGCGGCCATCGACAGTGCGTTGCAGGTGCTGGCGCTGGCCATCGACCAGCAGGATCCGGACGATGGCGCAACCCGCACCACAGCACTGATCGAAGCTGCCTTGCATAGCTCGACCCGGCTGCGCTCGATCTCGGTGCTGGATGCCGGCGGCAAGGTGCTGTTCAGTTCCAACCGGAATCTGGCCGGGACGCAGCTTGATCTTGCCCGGCTCGGATTGACGGGCCCGCAGGGCGACACGATGACGCCCGGACGGCCACAATTCGTGCGCGACTTTGATGAAGCGGAGAGGGCGCAGCCGGCCCCGGGGGCGGGACTGGCGCAGGCCTACGTGATTCCGTTCGTGCGCACGGCGACATTGCGTGGCGTGCCGGTGAAGATGCTGGTGGCGGTCAATCCGGGCTCGCTGTTCCCGCACTATCGTGCCGTGCTCGGTGCCGAAGTGACCAACGCGACCCTGCTCGATTACCAGGGCAACGTACTGGCAGGAACGGCCGCGGTCGGGTTTGCCGTCAACCAGAACTATGCCCGCCTGCCGCTGTTTGCCGACCTGGCCCGCAATGTCGAGCATGGCCAGTTCCGTTACACGATGGGCGGGGAGGATGCTTACATCGTCAATTTCCAGGCTGCCCGTAAATTTCCGCTGGTGGCCATGGTCGGCATGTCCGAGATGCATGCAGTGCAGCGCTGGTCGGCCGGTGCCGGCAACCTGAACTGGCTGGGTGCGCTGCTGGCTGCCGTGGTGCTGGTGTACACGGCGGTGCTGTGGCGCGTGATGCGTCACCGCGAGGATGTCGAAGTCGAGCTCAAGAAGGCAAAAATCGTCGCCGAACAAGCCAATGCCGCACGCGGCGCGTTTCTCTCGACGGTCAGTCATGAAATCCGCACGCCGATGAATGCCGTGATCGGGATGTCCGGCTTGCTGCGCGAAACCGCACTCGATGCGCAGCAGGAAGAATTCACTGTAGCGATCGAGGATTCGGCCAATGCGTTGATGGTCATCATCGACGAGATCCTGGATTTTTCACGCATCGATGCCGGCAAGTTGACCATCGAGGCGACCGATTGTCACTTGCTGTCGCTGGTCGAAGGCAGTGCCGACGCGCTCGCGGTCAAAGCGCGCCAACAGGGTTTGCGCCTGCTGTGCTTCGTCGAACCGGACCTGCCGGTGACGGTGTCGGTCGATGCCGGCCGCTTGCGCCAGGTCCTGCTCAATCTGATCGGCAATGCGGTCAAGTTCACGCCTGCCGGCGAGGTCCGCATTCTGGTCCGGCAGGTCAATCGCCAGCATGATCTTTGCACCGTGCGCTTCGAAGTCGCCGATACCGGCATCGGTATCACCGCACCGGTGATCGCCCTGCTGTTCAATCCGTTTGTTCAGGCCGATGGATCGGTGACGCGTAAATACGGCGGCACAGGACTGGGGCTGTCGATCTGCAAGCGGCTGGTGGAATTGATGGGCGGGCATATCGGGGTCGACAGCAAGCCCGGTGCCGGTTCGACCTTCTGGTTCGAGTTGCCGGTGACAGTGGTTGCCGGCAGCGCCGCGAAAGTAGCGCTGCCGGAGCATGCCCGCACTGCAGTGCTGGTGGTGCAGCCGCACCGTATTCAGGCCCACATCCTGAGCGCCTATATGAAGTCGTGGGGCATGCCGGTACTGGTGGTCGATTCTGCCGAACAGGCGCTGGCGCAGCAACAGCGTCATCTGGCGGGCAGTCAGAAGCAAGTGGTGCTGATCGATTCGGCGCTGCCGGACATGCCGGCCGCGGCATTGCGTTCGGCACTGGCCGTCAGTGCGCCGGAAAGCCGCTTTATTTTGCTGGCCGACAGCGATGCGGCGCGCGAACAGGCTGAAGCGCAGGGCTTTCATGCCAGCCTGCAGCAACCGCTGCGCCAGTCGACGCTGTTCGATGCACTCAGTAATGCGCTGGAGCGGCGCCAGAGCGTCGTGCCGGTTGCGGTCGAGCGGCGCGATGCTCCTGCACCCGTCAATGTAGCGCGCGAACGCAGCGATCATCGCTTGCTCCTGCTGGTCGAAGACAACCTGATCAACCAGAAGCTCGCCGTGCATCAGTTGACCCAGATGGGCTACGCCGTGGACGTTGCATCGAACGGGCAGGAGGCGCTTGATGCGCTGGCCACGGTGCCGTATGCGCTGGTGCTGATGGATTGCCAGATGCCGGTGATGGATGGTTTCGAGGCGACCCGCCGGATCCGGCAGTCCGAGCAAGCCGGCGGTGGCCATATCCAGATTGTCGCGATGACGGCCAACGCGATGCAGGGCGATCGCGAACGCTGCCTGGAAGTCGGCATGGATGATTACCTGTCCAAGCCGATCCGGCGCGAGCTGCTCGCTGAGATGCTGGCGCAGCGCTTGCCGGTTGCCGCGGCCGCGGTGACGAGCCCGGCGCTGGAGGCCCCGGCGGTCAGTGTCAGTGCGCCCTTGCTGCTCGACATGCGCCGCTTGCACGACATGTTCGAGGACGATGTCGCCGCACAGCACGGCATGCTCGACCTTTTTCTTTCCACTACACCGCCGATTTTTACCCAGCTCGGCAATGCGATTGCGAGCATTGATTTCAGGCAGGCGGCGGCCCTGTGCCACCGGCTGGTAGGATCGAGCGCGACGCTGGGAATGGATGAGCTGGCCGGTCTGGCGCGCAGTGCGGACCGCGCCAGCGAGGCCGGCGACCTGGCCAGACTGAAACAACTCCATGACGCGATGCAGCCCGCTTTTGCCCGCCTCGTCGATCTGGTCCAACGAATGAAAGAAACCCCATGATTGTCCTGATCGTCGACGATGACCTCACCAACCTGGCCCTGTTCTCTCACATGCTGCAGGCGATCCCCGAGGTGACGCCGGTCAGGATGGACGAACCGCTCAAGGCCTTGGCATGGTGCCGGGATAACGCGCCTGATTTGCTGCTGGTCGACTACATGATGCCGGACATGGATGGCCTGGAATTTCTGCAGGCATTCCGGCAGTTGCCCGGCAAGAGCGACGTGCCTATCGTCATGGTGACGGCCGATATCCAGACCGAAGTGCGGCACAAGGCATTGCAACTGGGGGCCAATGATTTTTTGACCAAGCCGGTCAACAAGACTGAATTGCGCGCGCGTGTCTCGAACCTGCTGGCCTTGCGCGTCGCGCAGCAACAGCTGGCTAGTCGCGCCGAGTGGCTGGCCGGAGAGGTCGCCAAGGCGACCCGCGAAATCGTTGCGCGCGAACGCGAAGCGATCCTGCGCCTGTCGCGGGCGGCCGAATACCGCGATCCGGAAACCGGTGCGCATCTGGTACGCCTGACCAAATATGCCCGGCTGCTCGCGGCCAACATGGGACTCGGCCCGGCCGAACAGGATCTGCTGGGCGACGCGGCACCGATGCACGATATCGGCAAGGTCGGGATCCCGGACAACATCCTGCTTAAACCGGGCCGGCTCGATGCGGCCGAGATGGAGATCATGCGTACCCACGCCCAGATCGGTGCCGACATCCTGCGCGGCAGCGCCTCGCCGCTGCTGCAGGTCGCTGCCGCGATCGCCCTGACGCACCATGAAAAATTCGACGGCAGCGGCTACCCGAACGGCCTCGCCGGCGAACAGATTCCGCTGTACGGCCGCATCATTGCGGTGGCTGACGTGTTCGATGCACTCACCTCGGCGCGACCGTACAAGCCGGCATGGGAACTCGATCGTGCGGTGGCTTTGATCCTCGAAGGGTCGGGCAGCCATTTTGACCCGGTCTGCGTCGATGCTTTTTTTGAGGACTGGGATGCGGTGCTGGAGATTTATCATGCCTTTCGCGATGGTGATTGAGCCTGGCTAAGGGGGCCTGTGTGGCGCGTTCACTTCGCTGCTTAAATAAAAGGCACCTGCGTCAACCCAGGCCGGTACTGGCCCGGGAGCGTGTCCAGCACGGTTATGCACAAAGT
>AEPR01000381.1 GCA_000195205.2 Oxalobacteraceae bacterium IMCC9480
CCCCGCCGTAACCGGCAAACCAGCCATCAATCGAATCATTGGTGGTGCCGGTTTTTCCGGCCAGATCGGTGCGACCGAGTCGCGATGCCGCTGCCGCCGTACCGTAGCGGGTCACGTCACGCAACATGCTGTCCATGATGAAGGCATTGCGCGAATCCAGTACCCGCACCGACTCTTCGCCCACCAGCACCGGCTTGGCCTGAGACACCAGCTTGCCGCGCGCGTCGGTGACGCTCTGGATCAGGTAGGGTGCGACCTGGTATCCGCCATTGGCAAACACCGCGTAAGCGCCAGCCATCTGGCCCGGCGTGACCAGTCCGGTACCCAGCGCCAGGGTCAGGTTGTTGGGCTGCTTGTTGACATCAAAGCCGAAGCGTCCCATGTGGTCCCGCGCTGCCTGCGCCGTGATGGCGCGCAGCACGCGGATCGACACCACGTTCTTCGACTTGGCCAGCGCCAAGCGCATCGTGACCGGGCCGTCGTAGACGTTGTCGTCATTTTTCGGCTCCCACAACGGCGTTCCGCCTTCAGCAGGAATGGACAGCGGCGCATCGTTGATCAGCGTGCCGGGGCCATAGCCCTTTTCCAGCGAAGCCGAATAGATGAACGGCTTGATGCTGGAACCCGGCTGACGCCATGCCTGGGTGACGTGATCGAACTTGCTCAGGTTGAAATCGAAGCCACCCACCAGCGCGCGGTAGGCACCGCTTTGCGGGTCCAGCGCCACGAATGCCGCCGCCACATTGGGCAACTGGACAATGCTCCACTGCTGCTTCGCATCGCGGGTAATGCGGATCACCGCGCCCGGCACGATGCGCAAGGACGCCGTCGATTTAACGTTCAAGCCGGCCGCTGCAAAGCGCAAGCCGTCACCACTGAGCTCGATGCTGTCGCCCGACAGCAGCGTCGCCCGTACCAGTTTCGGCGAAGCGGCAGTGACCACGGCGGCCAGTAATTCATCGCTATCCGGATGTTTTCCCAGCACGTCGTCGATCGCATCCTGGCGGTCTTCTGCGTCCGACGGCAGCGTGATAACCGCCTCGGGGCCACGGTAACCATGGCGACGCTCGTAATCCATCACGCCGCGCCGCAATGCCAGGTAGGCGGCTTCCTGATCCTTGGAGCGCAGGGTGGTGATGACGTCAAAACCGCTGGTATAGATCTCGTCCTTGTATTGCTCGTACAGGATCTTGCGCACCATTTCGGCGGCGTACTCGGCGTGGATTGCATAGGATTTTCCGGACGGGCGGACCTTGATGTCTTCATCCACCGCCTGTTGATATTGCTCTGCGGTGATGAAATTAAGCTCACGCATGCGCTGCAGGATGTATTGCTGGCGGATGTGCGCCCGCTTGGGATTGACCACCGGGTTATACGCCGAGGGGGCTTTCGGCAACCCGGCCAGCATGGCGAACTGGGCGATGCTCAGTTGTGCCAGCGGCTTGCCGAAGTAGGTTTGCGCAGCACTGCCGAAACCGTAGGCGCGCTGCCCGAGGTAAATCTGGTTCAGGTACAACTCGAAGATCTGGTCTTTCGACAGCGTGCGCTCGATCTTGTAGGACAGCATGATTTCATTGACCTTGCGGGCTACCGTCTTGTCACGGGTCAGGAAAAAATTGCGGGCAACCTGCATCGTGATGGTCGATGCTCCTTGCGCCGAACCGGTGCCAAGATCGTTCACGACGGCACGCATCAGGCCAATAAAATCGACGCCGCCATGCTCGTAGAAACGACTGTCCTCGATCGCCAGCACCGCATTTTTCATCTGGGCCGGGATCTGCTTGATCGGCAGGAAATTACGATGCTCTTCCCCGAACTCGCCGATCAGCACGTTGTCAGCCGTAAATATGCGCAGCGGAATCTTGGGCTTGTAATCGACCAGCGTATCGAGCGAAGGCATGTTCGGCCCGACGATCAGGAACGCATAGCCAAGCAGCAAAGACACGCCGGTAGCCCCCACGCCACACAGGCAAAGGAAGGCAATCAGGAGGCGGCGTTTCAGGGGGCGGGAAGAAGATCGGGTCAAGGTGAAGGACGCGGTGGTGATGCCGGTCAGGTTATGAGGCAATTGGTCGGATGCGCCGGCACAGCGGCGCACTTTTGGAATGGCGAAAGTATAGACCAGTTTTTTTTGCCGACCTCGGGCGATGCTCTGCGGTTACATTTCGAGCGCTTGCCGGCAGGCTGATCGCACGATCATGCCGATTGATAGCCTCTGAGCTCATCCAGATGGCTGCGGGGCCGTTGTCTGGCCAGCCGTGGCGGCGTCATATTCGAGGACGCGGTCGATAGCGGATTAACACCAAGGCGGGAAGCATGCCGGTCGACAGTTGACGCCTGGCTCGGCGTTGCTGCGCCTTCTACCATCGCGCGCGCCGCACTGAGCTCCGAACGCTCGCTGTCTGTGCGCGGCGTGAAGACACGATGACCGTGGGATCTGCGCGCAACCAAACGGCTCGCCGTCAACGGCACCCATTGCGTCAACGCTGCCGAAAGCGACGCATCGGAAGACTGCATGCGGCTCGACGATGCAGGCGAAGCCGACCGTGATGCCCTTCCCGTAGATTCGTTGTCCTCTGGAATTGTAGGCCCCACCATGGGAAACCGCGCTTGCAGATCACTGCGGATGCTGCTGCCGGAGGGCTGGAGCGTCAGACTGCTTCGACCGGATGAGCCAGGTGACGCTGGCCGGGCAATGGCGATACCAGGCAAATTGTCCCGGAAGCTGGGTGAGTGTTGTTCTGGTTCGATCGCCACCGGCGGGGCGATACAGCCGCGGCAGCGTGAAAGCGTGATTCCCATCTGGATTCCTTGTCAGGTTGGGGATGCAGCACCTGCCGCATCCGAGCCCTTGAGTGGCGCGCATCACAACCTGGTTCCACGGAACCTAAGGGCCGCAACAGTCACTCACCGGCTCGGTGCGCATCGGCGCGCCGCCACTTCACGACAAGGAATAATCAAATGGGTAACGTAGGTTCATGTGCTCGCGGCAATGCCGCAACTTCTCCAAGAGCAGCGTCGGAGCTGTCCGTTGCAGCCTCGCCATCGCTGGCAATGCCACCACAAACAAGCCAGGGCTCACCTGCGCGCAGCACACAGTCCGCAGGAGCAAGGCAGATGCAGTCGGCTTTATCGGCCAGTTCAGCAAGAGGCGGTGTACCGCGCCCCCGCCCTGAGTTGACGATGTCAACGACGACGGTGATTTACCAAACGGAGACAGAACGCGCCGTCCGGCTGAAGCCGGCCAATCCCAGTGAAAAATCTACAGTCAGCTCGGCTGCACGTCAGATGCAGAAGATAAGCAGTTCCGGAGTCAGGCGGTGGTATTGATCGTGCGACCCAGATTGGACGGCAAACTGCTGGTGGTCGGCACTGCAGGCAAGGCATCGAGCAATGCGCTGGCAGTGGACGTCTCGCTGTCCAGTGCTTTTTTCAGTACAGCAATGCCGATGGCCTGATCAGTTTTTGCAGAAGACAGATTGGTGGACAAACTGCCTATGGAACTGACGTTCATGGCGCTCTCCGGTGGTTAGATAAGTGCACAGTTATCGGCACACCACCGCGCCGACTTTAGCGGAGAGCCGGATAAATTTTCCATCATTTTCTATCGAGATACGGCAACAAAAAAGCCTCGCAATTGCGAGGCTTTTTTACTGGTCAGAAAGGCATCAGTTAAAGGTCTTGCCCTCGGCAGCCAGCTTCACCAGCAGCGGTGCCGGCTTCCAGGCATCGCCATGACGGCCCTTGGCCAGCTTCTCCATCGCCATCAGCACGTTCGGCAAGCCGACCGTGTCTGCGTAGAACATCGGACCACCACGGAAGACCGGGAAACCATACCCGGTCAGATAAACCATGTCGATATCCGAGGCCCGCATCGCGATGCCTTCTTCGAGGATGTGCGCCGCCTCATTGACCAGCGAATACACCAGCCGCTCGATGATTTCCTGATCGCTGATCTTGCGGCGCTCGACACCGATATCGGCCGAGTGCTGGATGATCATGTCGTTGACAAGCGACGAGGCATACGCCTTACGATCGCCGGCCTTGTAGTCGTACCAGCCGGCACCGGTTTTCTGGCCGTAGCGACCCAGTTCGCACAGCAGGTCGGCGGTTTTCGAATAAGTGATTTCTGGCTTTTCCAGATACCGGCGCTTGCGGATATACCAGCCGTATCGTTGCCGGCCAGGTCGCCCATGCGGAACGGTCCCATCGCAAAGCCGAACTTCTCGACGGCCTTGTCGACTTGCTCCGGCAACGCGCCCTCTTCGATCAGAAATCCGGCCTGACGGCTGTATTGCTCGATCATCCGGTTACCGATGAAGCCGTCGCAGACACCCGACACGACACCGGTCTTCTTGATCTTTTTCGATAGTGCCAGCGTGGTCGCCAGCACATCCTTGGCGGTGGCCTTGCCGCGCACGATTTCGAGCAGCTTCATCACGTTGGCCGGGCTGAAGAAGTGGGTACCGATGACATCCTGTGGACGTTTCGTGAACGAGGCGATCTGGTCGACATCCAGCGTCGACGTGTTCGAGGCCAGAATCGCACCTTGCTTCATGACTTCATCGAGCTTGCGGAAAACGGTTTCCTTGACGCCCATGTCTTCGAAGACGGCCTCGACGACGATGTCCGCCTGGCCGATATCGGCGTAGTTCAACGTGCCGCTGATCATGCCGACGCGCTGGTCAAATTTCTCTTGCGTCAGCTTGCCCTTCTTCATCGTGTTTTCGTAATTCTTGCGAATCGTCGCGATGCCCTTGTCGAGCGCTTCCTGCTTGGTTTCCAGCAGCATCACCGGGATCCCGGCATTGACGAAGTTCATCGCAATCCCGCCGCCCATCGTGCCGGCCCCGATCACGGCAGCCGACTTGATAGCCCGCACCGGGGTATCGGCCGGCACATCCGGAATCTTGCTGGCGGCACGTTCGCCAAAGAATGCATGGCGCAGCGCTTTTGATTCGGTGGTCTGGACCAGTTCGATGAACAGGTCGCGTTCGAATTTGATGCCATCGTCAAACTTCATCGTCACCGATGCGGCGACGGCTTCGACGCATTTCAGCGGTGCCGGATACGGACCCGACATGGCCTTGACGGTATTGCGGGAGAACTGCAGGAAGGCTTCGTAGTTCGGATAATCGACCTTGATGTCGCGCACTTTCGGCAGCGGCCGCACATCGGCGATGCCGGCGGCAAATGCCAGCGCGCCTGCCATCAGATCACCCTCGATCAACTGGCTGAACAAGGCAGTTTTTGCGAGTTTCTCGGAAGCCACCGGCGTGCCCGACACGATCATGTTCAGCGCCAGTTCCAGACCAACCACGCGCGGCAGGCGCTGTGTACCGCCGGCGCCAGGCAAGATCCCGAGCTTGACTTCCGGCAACGCAATTTGTGCGCCAGGACTTGCCACGCGGTAATGACAACCCAGCGCCAGCTCCAGCCCGCCGCCCATGCACACGCTATGGATGGCCGCGATGACCGGCTTGCTGGCGGACTCGACCACATTGATCAGGGTGTGTAGCGACGGTTCTGCGAACGCGCTCGGAGAATTGAATTCCTTGATATCGGCACCGCCGGAGAAGGCCTTGCCGGCACCAGTCAGGATGATGGCCTTGACCGCTGCATCCGCGAGTGCCTTGCGGACGCCCTCGACCACGGCGGTGCGGGTCGACAGCCCCAGCCCGTTGACCGGTGGATTATCGAGGGTAATGATGGCAACTGCGCCATTGACCTGGTATTGAGCTGTCATGTCTCTTCCTTGTAGTTGGGTATCGTTGGGGCAATCCCGGCAGGAATACCGGAATGCTTGCAGCTGGCTATCTGTCTTTTTCGACTTGCACTATACCCTGAAAAGAACGGTCGTCTTATTTTTTGAAGGAGGAATTTTTTGTTTGCCGGATGGTTCGTGGCATCGACCCGGTTGCATGTACTAGCCAGCTAGTCCAGTGGTATCGACAACACCACGTCCGGGTCGATGGCTCCCGCGTAACCCTTGACCCGGGTGCGAACCGGCGGATGCCCGGATGCCTCCCTGGCATCGCTCACGATCAACGAAATGGCGCCGGTCAATTCCGCCAATCCCGGCACCTCCAGGCACGTATTAACATGCGCGCTACCCACGAAAGCAAGCCATTTCCCGGGCAAATCGCGTCCGGTGATGCATTTGTCGGCCAGGTAATTCATCACCTGATAGCGGATTTTTTCATCGCGGGGACTGGCAAC
>AEPR01000380.1 GCA_000195205.2 Oxalobacteraceae bacterium IMCC9480
TGTTCGGGCCGCGCTGGCATATCGGTTGTTCGCGGACGAGTCTTGCGCTGGTGCGGCGTGACCGCTTTGGCCATCACACCGGCGTGCCGATCGAACGTTCCTGGCAGGCCGGAACCAGTCCGGAGTTATTGCTGGCAGCGCAGCTGCAAGCGGCGCTGGACCAGGCCGGTTGCGCCGGAGCGCGAGCCACGCTGGTGTTGTCCGATGACTGGTTCCGGCTTGGCATCGTGACGCCACCGCTGACGCCGGTGGCCGGTTGGATTTTCCAGACCAGCGCCGGCACCCGCTCCCGCAAGCCCTGCCTGTCCGCGGCCTTGCCCGTACACGTGCACAGTGCGTTGCAGGACATCCTTGCCCGGAACCGGCTGCGGGGTGTGCAACTGATGCCGCATTGCCTGGCGGCATGGACGCGCTGGCAGGGCGAGCTCGACCGCGACGACTGGTTCGGGACCGTACATGATGGCCGGTTGATGCTGATCAGCCGTGCCAACGGGAAAATGATCGCGCTGATGCAGCAGTCGCTTACCGAGGACGACATGCGTATGCCGGACCGGTTGGACCGGCCCGTGCGCACTGCGTCAGATCGGTCAGGCTGGCCGCTGCCGCCGCGCATCGTGCTGTGCGGGGAGGTGCCGCAACCATGGACCGTGGCATCACCCGGCAGGCTGGTTTGCATCCCGTTACGTGAAAAAAATCTACCGGCCGGTTCGCTCGCGGTGGCATTGGCGCAGGCCGGTATTGCAGCATGATGTCGCTGCTTGAAAATCGGCACCGATCGAATGGCCTTCAACCGATTGTCTGGACGGGGCACGTGCCGGTGACATTGCCGATGGTCGACCATAGTCGCAATCTGCGACAATCCGGACATGACTTCCTCCACTCCCGACTCCCCTGCTTCTTCCGGTTCCGCGCAGCCACTCCAGCACAGCGCCTTCTACAAATTCGTCGTGCTCGACGATCCGGATGCCGTCGTCCTGCACTTGCGCGAACTGACCAGCGCGGTGCTCGGCAGTATCCTGGTGGCCGAAGAAGGCATCAATGGCGTGCTCGCCGGAACGGCTGCGGACCTCGATGCCTTCGAAGCAGCGCTGAGTGCCGACCCGCGTTTTACCGGCATTGCCTTCAAGCGCAGCGCCTGCATCACGCCGCCGTTCGGCCGGATCAAGATCCATCGCAAGAGCGAGATCGTCTTCATGGGCGTGCCCGGCATCGATGCGGTGCGCCCGACCGGCATCAGCGTCAGTCCGCAAGAGTGGCGCGAATTGATCGCCGCCGACGATGTGGTGGTGATCGACAACCGCAACAGCTTTGAATACCGCCTCGGCAAATTCAACAACGCGGTCGATCCGCTGGTCGCCAATTTCCGCGATTTTCCGAAGTACATCGAAGCCAACGCGCCGGCCTGGCAAGCAGCCGGCAAGCGCGTGGCCATGTACTGCACCGGCGGCATCCGCTGCGAAAAAACCAGCGCCTGGATGCAGGACATGGGCATGGAGATTTACCAGCTCGACGGCGGCATCCTGAATTATTTCCAGACCATGCCGGATGCCGACAAGGACTGGCAAGGCGAGTGCTTCGTCTTCGATAACCGCATTGCGCTCGACACGCATCTTAATGAAACCAGCACCACGCTCGAGGATGTCTACGACGGCGAGCCCGATGGCGAATGGCGCTTGCAGCGCGCGCGCCGGCTCGCGCAGTCCGGCTCGTGACACGCGCTGCGAATACCCCGCCGGTGCGAGATGGCGTCGGTGCCAGTGCGGTCGCCTTGCCGCCTGGTTCGTGGCCGTTGCTGCTCGACTTTCTGGCGCACCAGTTCCCGGCGATCGGGCGAGACGTCTGGCAGGCGCGCATGGCGCAAGGCGATGTACTCGATACGGCCGGCATGGCGCTCGATGCGCAGTCGCTGTATCGCGCTCATACCAAAGTGTTTTACTTTCGCAGCCTGCCGGCCGAAGCCGCGATCCCGTTCGATGAAGTCGTGCTGTTCAGGGATGACACGCTGCTGGTCGTCGACAAGCCGCACTTCCTGCCCGTCACACCGGCCGGCCGCTATCTGCAACAGACGCTGCTGGTGCGCCTCAAGCGCAAGCTCGGCATCGAGACGCAGGCACCGATGCACCGGATCGACCGCGAAACTGCCGGCCTGGTCCTGTTCACGATACAGCCCGCCACCCGCGCCGTGTATCAGGGTCTGTTTCGCGACCGCGCCGTGACCAAGCACTATGAAGCGATCGCTCCCTGGCTGCCCGCACTGCAATTTCCGATGCAGGTAAGCAGCCGGCTGGTCGATGCCGAACACTTCATGAAAATGCGCGAAGTCGATGGCGAGCCGAATGCCGAAACACGCATCGAATTGCTCGAAGTGCAGGGCAATCTGGCCCGCTATGCACTACACCCGTCGACGGGGCAGCGCCACCAGTTGCGCGTGCAGATGGAGGCGCTTGGCATCCCCATCCGGCATGACCGGATCTATCCGCAGCTCCTGCCCGAAGCGCCATCCGGCATGCCACCCGATTACAGCAAGCCGCTGCAATTGCTGGCGAAGTCGCTGGAGTTTACTGACCCGCTGTCGGGTGCGCCGCGCCATTTCGAGAGCCGCTTCGTGCTGCATTTCGGCACGGGTTGCAACGATTCCCCGTAGACCTTTTCCGTATCGCTTCAGGCAACTTCCTGGCGGTAACATTTACTACGCAAAGTATCGATTTGTTTGTTCATGCGTACCTTTTTGTACGTTAGACTTCGCCGCCTAACTACGGGAATACCATGCCAGACGCTTCTGCTTTGGATCAAACCAGTTTTCGCCGCATCCTCGCGCGCAACATCACCTTGCCGCTGGCCGGCGGCGGCCTGAGCGCCCTGATTTTTGTTGCGCTGATTTTTTATCTGCTGTCGCAACTCAAGGCGGTCGACCACTCGCAGCAAGTCATCGGCAGTACCAACGAAATCAGCAAGCTGGCCGTCGACATGGAGTCCGGCATGCGCGGCTTCGTGATCTCCGGCGATGAAAATTTTCTGTCGTCGTACGACACCGCCCGCCCGGGAATCAAGGTCGACATCACCGCCCTGGCCTTGCTGGTCGGCGACAATCCGACGCAGGTCACCCGCCTGGACATGATCGCCAAACGGCTGGCCGACTGGGATCTGTTCGCGCAGGAAGCGATCACGCTGCGCCGTCAGGGCGGCGATGCCATCGGCATGGTGCGCAGCGGTCGCGGCAAATTACAGTTCGACCTGATCCGCACCGAACTCGGTCGTTTTCTGGACGTCGAGCAGGGCTTGCGGCGCGAACGCATGGACAGCGCGCACGATGCCACCATCAATGTCGTCGTGCTGTACCTGATCCTGATTTTGTCGATCACCGGCTTGCTGGCCTTCCTCGGGCGGCGCGACCTGATGCGCCTGTCGGCGGTCTACGGCAGCACGCTCTCCGAGCATCAGCGCCACGCCGCGCTGCTGGAACGCCAGGCCTGGCAACGCAGCGGCCAGAGCCGGCTGGCCAGCCGGAACCTGGGCCAGATGACGATGCCGCAGCTGGGGCACAGCGTGCTCGACTTCCTGGCCGAAACGATCGATGTCACGGTCGCCGCCTTGTATGTGCAACAGATCGGTGGCAGCTTGCAGCGGGTCGCCAGCTACGGCCTGTCCAACGATGACGCGCAACTCGGCCGGACGGTCGGGCAGGGCGAGGGATTGGTTGGTCAGGCCGCGCTCGGTGCACGTTTGCTGCGCCTCGATGCGGTGCCGGACAACTACCTGAAAGTCAGCAGCGGACTTGGCCGGGCCTCACCGCGCCATGTGCTGCTGTTGCCTCTGACGCACGATGGCGAGGTCAATGGCGTGCTCGAACTGGGCTTTTTGCAGGCACCGGCCGAACGCAGTGTCGAGCTGCTGGAATTGCTCGCCGCGAGTATCGGCAGCGCGTTGCAAGCCGCAATGTATCGCGCCCGCTTGCAGGAAGTGTTGGCCGAGACCCAGCAGCTCAATGAAGAAATGCAGGCGCAGCAGGAAGAACTACGCGCCTCCAACGACGAGCTGGAAGAACAGTCGCGCGCACTCGAAGTCGCGCAGGTCGTGCTGGAAAACCAGAAGGCCGAGCTGGAACAGAGCAACCAACAACTCGGCATGCAAGCCGTCGTGCTGGACCAGAAAAACAGCGACCTCGGCATTGTCCAGGCCGAGCTTGAAGAGCGTGCCACCGAGCTGCAGCGCGCCAGCAATTACAAGTCCGAGTTCCTCGCCAACATGTCGCACGAATTGCGCACGCCGCTC
>AEPR01000379.1 GCA_000195205.2 Oxalobacteraceae bacterium IMCC9480
CAGTCATGTTCAGCACGTAAAATTCCGTCATGTGCTGAACAACGCGACAGAGCCGGCAGCAGCGCATTGCTGTTACCCGCCCACCTACAGTGTCGCCAGCATGGCGAGCACGGCAATGGCCATCATCGTGGTGGCCAGCCAGCCGAGTATGCGCAGGCGAGCGGTGATCGTGAACCTGCCCATGATCTCCGGCCGTACCGCCATCAACATCATCACGATCATGATGGGCACCGAAATGATACCGTTGATCACTGCACTCCAATACAGCGCTTTGATCGGGGCGATGGTGGTGAATCCCAGTGCGATACCGATCAGCGTCGACACGGCAATGATTCCATAAAAGGCTTTAGCGTTGAGTGGCGCGTCTTCTAGGCTGCTCTTCCAGTTAAATGCGCCAGCCATCGCATAGGCGGACGATCCGGCCAGTACCGGAATGGCGAGCAGGCCTGTGCCGATAATGCCGGCGCTGAACAGAAGAAAGGCGAACTCGCCGGCAATCGGCCGCAGTGCGGTTGCCGCTTGTGCCGAACTCTGGATGTCGGTAATCCCGTGCACGTTCAGCGTGACCGCGGTGGTGAGGATGATGAAGAACGCTACCAGATTCGAAAACCCCATACCGATCAGGGTATCGATCTTGATGCGTCGCAGCCCATTGGACGCCTGCTCGGGCGCAGTGACCAATGGCTGGGCGTGCGGATCGGCCCGTTGGTCTTCAACTTCCTGTGACGCCTGCCAGAAAAACAGATATGGACTGATGGTGGTGCCGAACACGGCGACCACGGTGGTGATGTACTCCTTTTGCCACGACAAATGGGGCGCCAGCGTCCGTGTCAGTACCTGCGCCCAAGGGATCTGCACCACAAATACCGTGGCGACATAGGCCAGCAGCGCCAGCGTCAGCCATTTCAGCAGGCGCACGTAGCGCCGGTATGGAATGAACACCTGCAGCAGCAACGACAGCACGCCGAACAGCACGGCATACAGGGGCGCTGGGCCGCCGGCAATGAGTTTCATGGCTTCCCCCATGGCCGAGACATCGGCTGCGATGTTGATGGTGTTGGCAATGAGCAGCAGCCCGACTACGGCATAGAGCAGCCATGCGGGATAGTGACAGCGGATGTTGGTAGCGAGTCCATGTCCGCTGACCCGGCCGATGCGTGCGCTGACGACCTGAATACCGACCATCAACGGATAGGTCAACAACACGGTCCAGAGCATATTGAAACCAAATTGCGCCCCTGCCTGCGAATAGGTGGCAATGCCGCTTGGGTCGTCATCAGCGGCGCCGGTAATCAGCCCGGGGCCCAGTTTCTTGAACCAGGATTGTTGCTGTTGCTGTTGCTGGGGCGGGCGGGGCGGGGAGGGCATCGGTCGTTATCCGGACGAAAGGTGGAGCAACAGGACTATGGGAATTGTGCCGTCAACCCGGCGGCGTGGCTAGGACAAGTCAGTCAATATGGTCGGCAATATTATGCACGGGGCTCGACGCCGGAACTCTAGATTTCCCCCTGAGGTGCGCAAAGCTCGCACGGGTGGGATGAAGCGCCAAACGTCAAACATGTGTTT
>AEPR01000378.1 GCA_000195205.2 Oxalobacteraceae bacterium IMCC9480
CGCCCGAACCTGCTTTGGCCGCGTTCAACGATACCACGGTGGTGGTCTCGGCAGACTTCTGTGCAACCGTTGCCGCACCGGCGGCGGCGTCTGCTACCTGTTCTTGCTGGATGAAGCCGAGTTTGAGCGCCAGCATCCGGGCCTGCATCGCGATCCACTGCTGGAACGGCTGGATAACGATCTGCTGCAGGAAGGCATCGGCCACCTGCTGAAAGACTGTGGACATGGCGCTGCGCCAGG
>AEPR01000377.1 GCA_000195205.2 Oxalobacteraceae bacterium IMCC9480
ATCTTGCTGGCATCGATGGCATAGCGGCGGTCGTGGCCGGGGCGATCGGAGACGTAGGTGATTTGTTCGGCGTAGCGCTTGCCGTCGGGACGGCCGCGCAGCTCATCGAGCAAGGCGCAGACGGTGTGGACGATGTCGAGGTTGGGTTTTTCGTTCCAGCCACCGACGTTGTAGACCTCACCGACCTGGCCGGCTTCGAGCACGCGGCGGATCGCGCTGCAATGGTCCTTGACGTAGAGCCAGTCGCGGATTTGCTGGCCGTCGCCGTAGACCGGCAGTGCTTTGCCGGCGAGCGCGTTGACGATCATCAGCGGGATCAGCTTTTCGGGGAAATGGAACGGACCGTAGTTGTTCGAGCAATTAGTGGTCAGCACCGGCATGCCATAGGTGTGGTGGTAGGCACGCACCAGATGATCGCTGGCAGCTTTGCTGGCGGAGTACGGACTGTTGGGTTCGTAGCGGTGCGTCTCGGTGAAGGCCGGCTCGTCCTTTGACAGGGAACCGTAGACTTCATCGGTGGAGACATGCAGGAAGCGGAAGGCGGATTTTTTATCCCCAGGCAATAATGACCAATAGTTACGGGCGGCTTCCAGCAGGCGGAAGGTGCCGACGACGTTGGTCTGGACGAAATCTTCTGGCGCGTGGATCGAGCGGTCGACGTGGCTTTCGGCGGCGAAGTTGAGGATGGCGCGGGGCTGATGTTCAGTCAGCAGGCGAGTGAGCAGTGCGCTGTCGCCGATGTCGCCGTGGACGAAGAGGTGGCGCGGGTCGTTGGCCAGAGCGGCGAGGTTCTCGCGGTTGCCAGCATAGGTTAGCAGGTCGAGGTTGATGACTGGCTCGTCGGATTGTGCCAGCCAGTCATTGACGAAATTCGCGCCAATGAAGCCGGCACCACCTGTTACTAGAATCATTTGTTGCCTTTCAGAGCCTGATTGTCCGGGACAGTTGTGGCAGCGTGGGCTGCCGTGCTGCGCCGCTTCCGGTGGACTGGATTGTCGTTTTCGGGACAGGCGGCGAGTGGACAGCCAGCGCTTTTTGTCTCGGAGAACGCGTGATTTTACCTTAGCAGCGCTCTAGCCCTGACGTTTTGCCTACTAATTATTACAAATAGCCGGTGCAAGGATTGCGGCAAAATCAAGTTCCTTCTTTTCGGATGACTTTTCGAGAGAATTGGGGGTCCATTCGCAGGACGAAGGCAAGTGGAATGGGAACTGCCTGCTTATCGGATGGTTAGGGCGCTTCCCATCCGTACTGGCTGGCGTCAGATGTCACTGCCCTGCCCCACACGCTATTACTCGCAGCGTCCTGCTCATGATCAACTGGTTCTTGAACTTGCTAACCCGTGACATCTGCGCCGCGGCCCTATCTGCGGACCGTTTTGTGAAGCGGACAGCGCGTCGGGGTCAGGATGTCGGCAAATCGAATACCAGCACATGCGCCTG
>AEPR01000376.1 GCA_000195205.2 Oxalobacteraceae bacterium IMCC9480
GCATGTAGGCGAGTCCCGTCCACTCCGCCAAAACATCCGAAAAGGCGAACGCGAGTTCGCCTTTTTTCATATGCGTTACTGCGATAGAATCGGTCGCAACTTGTCTTTGAATGGTTGACCATGTTTGAATTTGTCCGTACTCATAAACGCCTGATGCAGTTTTTGCTGCTGCTGATCATCGTCCCGTCGTTTGCCCTGGTTGGTTTGGGTAGCTACAAAAGTTTCGGTGATGCGGAAAACGTGATTGCCAAAGTGGGTGGCCAACCCATTACGCAAGTCGAGTACGACGCCGCGCAACGCGAGCAAATGGCACGGTTTAAGCAAATGTTTGGTGCGCAGTTTGACCCGAAGATGTTTGATACGCCGGAAGCCCGTCAAGGCATCCTCGATAATCTGATTGCTCAACGCGCTTTGTCGGTCGAAGCAGCCCGCCAGCATCTGAGTGTGGCCGATGCGGCCCTTCAACAAAGCATCACCGGCATTGCCGGCCTGGTCGGTCCCGATGGCAAGTTCGACGGTGAACGCTACCGCTCCTTGCTGGCGATGCAGGGCATGACGCCAGCGATGTACGAGCAACGCTTGCGCCAGGACATGGCGGTACAACAATTGAATTCGGCAATCCAGTCAACCGCGTTTGCACCGAAGACGGTCGCCACGCGCCTCTCCGATATCAACGACCAGGAGCGCACGGTGCAGGAACTGCTGTTCAAGCCGGCAGATTACGCAGCCAAAGTCAACGTCACAGCCGACATGCTGAAAGCCTATTACGACAAGAACGCCCGCCAGTTTGAAGTGCCCGAGCAAGCCACGATCCAATACGTGGTGCTGAGCAGCGATGCGCTGGCGTCGCAGATTGCCGTGACCGATCAGGAAGTCGCGGATTTTTACGAGCAGAACAAGAAAAGTTTTGGCGTCGACGAGCAGCGCCGCGCAAGTCATATCCTGATCAACCTGAAAAAAGGCGCATCAGCAACCGAGAAGGCCGCAGCGAAAGCCAAGGCAGAGCAAGTGCTGGCCCAGGTGCGCAAGGCGCCAGGAGATTTCGCGAAAATCGCCAAGGCCAGCTCCGAAGACCAGGGCAGTGCGCCGGAGGGTGGTGACCTCGATTTCTTTGGCAAGGGCGCGATGACACCGCCATTTGAAGAAGCGGTATTCAAGCTCAAGCTCAATGAAATCAGCGGCCTCGTTGAATCCGACTTCGGTTTCCATATCATTGAAGTCACGGCTATCAAGCCAGCCTCGTTCCGCACGCTGGACCAGGTCAAGCCGCAAATCGTCGCCGACATCAAACGACAGAAAGCCGCAAAGCAGTATTCGGAAGCTGCAGAATCATTCGGCAATACCGTCTACGAACAGGCAGATAGTCTCAAGCCGGTAGCAGACAAGCTCAAGCTGAAGATAGAAACCGTGTCAGGTCTGACCCGCACACCGAATCCGCTGGCAGCGCCGACGGCATTGTTCAACAACGCAAAATTCCTTAATGCCGTGTTTGCCGACGACACCTTGAAGAACAAGCACAACACCGAAGCGATCGAAGTCGCACCGAGCACCTTGATGGCTGGTCGTATCGTCGATTACAAACCCGTTGGCAAGCGGCCATTTGCCGAAGTCGAAGCGGTCGTGCGTGAAAAAGTGATCGCAGAAGAGTCGGCCGTGCTGGCTAAAAAAGCCGGCGAAGCGAAGCTGGCCGCACTGAAAACGGCGGATGACGCTAGCGGCTTCGGCGTCGCGAAAGTGGTCTCTCGCTCGAAGAACGACGGCATGAATGGCCCCGGTTTTGACAGTGTCATGAAAGCCGATATCAGCAAGCTGCCAGCGATTGCCGGTGCGGACCTGAGCCGCCAGGGTTACGCGGTTTACCGCATCAGCAAGGTCGCTCAGGCAGAGAAAATTGACGCACCGCGCCGGCTTGAGGAGCAGCAGCAAATCGCCAACGCGCTGGCCCAGCAGGAAATGATTGCCTACCTCAATGTACTCAAAGAAAAAGCCAAGGTAAAAATCATCAAGCCGGTAGCGCGGTCACCGGTGGTCTCGGATGATCGTCTGTAATTGATTTAGGTATTCTGTCGTGAAGAGCCCGCCGGCATCGTGTCCGGTGCGGCCGCATTAAATAAATCTCCTATCAGTGTTTCTCGCAGTTGGGCTAACTGTTCATCTGTATGGATGTATCCCTGCCGGCGCGCCTGGCGACCTTCCACCACCATCGCTTGCAGTGCCTTGTCCAGTTGGGCGGTATCGGTAATCGACCCTGCCGTGATGGCCGCGCTGATGGTGGCATAGGTGATCAAGGTCGCGTTTCTACCGATTCCTTCGCGGCTGGCAATCATCGGTTTCACGCTGGAGTCACCGTGGGTATGCAAGAGGTGCTGGCTCAACAAATCGTGGGCACGACGGATTTGGGCTGGAAGCAATAGCTTGTCCGTGAATTTCAGGCCTGCCTGCGTCATTGGAATAGCGAGTTCTTCGTGGTGATTATTCATGTCCTGTACCAGCAGCCGGTATTGCAAGGCATCCGGGCTTGATGCGGCACCCGATGCGGCTGGCCAAGGGGCGATCTCGACGACCCGGTAGCGTCCCGCGATGATGAAGTCGGACGCTGCCTCCCGGCTGGCCGCCCACGCCTTTACCAATTGCGCGATCACAGGGGATTCGTTGCTGGTGGCCGGCGCGAAGTGCGCTCTTCTTGACACGAACTGATAGGTTCCCTTGCCGGAGACAATGCCTTGCAAGGCAAATCTTTCGCAAGTGGGCGATATCGGGGACGAAGAGGCTTCGGGGGATCGACCGGCCGGAAAGCAGGCTTCTTTGCCGACGCTGGCAGGCACCTTGATCAGGCTTGCGTCGAGCGCGTGTTCCCTGGCCTGATCGCCGACGCCGGTACTGACTGTCACGATGCGTTCGGTTGAGATGTCGTCGGATTCCCGGGAATGTGGTTCCGGGAGTGAATGGCGAATTTTCCGGATCAGTTTGAGTAGATCCCGTGGCCAGGAGGCACGTGATCTTGATCGCGTCGTCGTGCTACCGGTGCTGCCAGTACTACCGGTGCTGCCACTGCTGCTAGTGCTGCTAGTGCGCCCCGTGCTGCTCGTGCTGCCAGTGCTACGCGTTGAGCCAGTTCTGCCACACACCGGGTCAGTATCAGTATCTGTGCTTGCGGTACTGCCACTGCTACTGCTGTCGCTTCGTCCTGGAGTGAACATTCTCGAGCTGACCGTCGACGCAGTGCTGCGCGGGGAGTTGTCTTCGCTGATTCTTGATAACCACGCAAAGAAGGGAGGGGGTGGAATTCTGCTGGGCACGTTAGCTCGATGGATAGCGACGTGACAGGGTCACGCCGGATGGGAAAGGAACCCTTGAGTGACGTGCTTGCCGGAGTGGTTCCATCAGCCAGTAAAGCGCTTTTTATCCCGCCGTCGCCTGACGACCGGCCACCTGAAAATACCCCTTGAACGCAGCCACCGTGCGCGTCACATCCTCGCGCGAGACATCCAGATGCGTGACCAGGCGCATGTGCGGCGTGATCCGCGCAAGGATGCCGTGCTCTTGCAAGTGACGCTCCAGCGGTGCGCAATGGGCTGCCGCCATATCGGCGTACAGAATATTGGTCTGCGGCGTGCTTACGGTCAGTGCATCGATGCCGGCGAGGCCTGCTGCCAGCAAGCTTGCGTTGTCGTGGTCATCGGCCAAGCGATCGACGTGATGCTCGAGCGCATACAGTCCGGCCGCGGCCAGGATACCGGCCTGGCGCAAGCCGCCACCCAGCATCTTGCGCCAGCGCAGCGCCCGCTGAATCACGTCGCGGCTGCCGCACAGCACCGAGCCGATAGGCGCGCCCAACCCTTTTGACAGACACACCGAGACCGAATCAAAACCCGCCGTGGCAGCTTGCAGGCTGATGCCTTGCTTGACCGCGGCATTGAAAATCCGCGCGCCATCGAGATGCGTGATCAGCCCGCGCTGGTGGGCCAGCGTGGTCGCCGCGTCCAGATAGTCGCGTGACAGCACCCGGCCACCGATGGTGTTTTCGAGTGCCAGCAAGCGTGTCCGCGCGAAGTGGATATCGTCAGGCTTGATGGCGTTCGCGATGTCGGCCAGCGCCAGCGAGCCATCGGCCTGCTGCGGCAGTGGCTGTGGCTGAATGCTGCCCAGCACGGCCGCACCGCCGGCCTCGTACTTGAAGGTATGGGCTTCCTGACCGACCAGGTATTCATCGCCGCGACCGCAATGTGCCATCAGGCCGATCAGGTTGCTTTGCGTGCCTGATGGCGCAAACAGCGCGGCTTCGTAGCCGAACAGTTCCGCGGTCACCTGCTGCAATCGGTTCACGGTCGGATCGTCGCCATACACATCGTCGCCCACTTCGGCTGCAGCCATGGCGGCCCGCATGGCCGGACCGGGACGGGTGACGGTATCGCTGCGCAAAT
>AEPR01000375.1 GCA_000195205.2 Oxalobacteraceae bacterium IMCC9480
AAAAAAATATTTTAATTGACTCAATTCAACCGCTGGTAAGCGCTGTTGTTACTTTCCATAGTGAGGGCTTGTTAGCCCACAAAACGTTGTTGGGCCTTGAACGGATCAGAATTTTTTCTGAAAAGCGTGGAATTTCTGTCGAATTGGTAGCAGTACTGGATTGTGCCGATGCTGAAACAAAGCGTGTTGTGAACTCCAGTCCAGTAATACGCTGCACCGATAAGATTACTGAAGTCAGCAACGGCGATCCTGGAACGTCAAGAAATAGTGGAATCGCGGCCGCAGTTGGGAAATATATCGGTATTTTTGACGGGGACGATTTTTATTCTGAAAATTGGCTGTGCAAGGCCTTGGCAGTTAGCTTAAGCAAGGCTGATCCAGTCGTAGTTCATCCAGAACACACCATATCATTCGGATCCCTGCATGCAATTAGCGATGTGTGGGATATGGATGATAAGAATGATTACTCTCTTGTGAATGCTTTTGCGATTCACCCTTGGATTTCATGCTCCTTTGGTGAGAAAAGGATTTACCGTCAATGTCCATATCAGCGGGCAGAGTCGAAGGCGACAGGATTCGGATATGAAGATTGGCATTGGAATCTAGAGTTAATAAGTCACGGAGTCGTTCACGTCACAGCAAAAGAAACTGCGCTCTATTACCGTACAAAACGAGAATCGAGGTTTACTGATCAAAGCGGAGGGAAAAGTATATTGCGGCCAAGTGATTTTTTTAATCATCCAAAAAAATGGTTGCAAGTCCTATAAGGTAGAAATTATGAATTTTATAGATTTTCCAAAATGATAGTAGAAACCATCAGCGCGATCATCACATTCCATGGTGAAGGTCTTCTAGCCAACAAAACTTTGTTCGGACTAGAGCGAGTCAGAAAATTTACGGAGGTAAATAATATAACAGTTGAACTTGTCATTGTTCTGGATGCTGCTGATTATGAAACAACTCAAGCGGTAAAAACAAACCCTATCGTCAGAAAAGGCGACAAAATATTAGAAGTTTTTAATAGAGATTTGGGCGATTCACGTAATAGCGGTATTGCGGTAGCCACTGGATCCTATATAGGGATTTTTGATGGCGACGACTATTATTCCGAGAACTGGCTAACTAGCGCGTTTAAAGTGGTAAAAGATAAAGAGGGCGCGGTTATTGTTCACCCGGAATTTACAATTTCCTTTGGCGTCGCGCATGCCGTCGGTGACTCTTTTGACATGGATGATCGAAAAGATTATTCTCTGGTTAATTGTTTTTCGATTAACCCCTGGACATCTTGTTCATTCGGTAAAAAAACAATTTATACGAATTATCCATATTGCCGAACTGATTCGAAAGATACTGGATTTGGTTATGAAGATTGGCATTGGAATATCGAATTACTTAGCCATGGAATTCGGCATGTTACCGCGAAGGAAACAGCACTTTTTTATCGAAGGAAAGCAGTTTCTATGCTAACCAGCATGGCATCTTCAGGGGTTGTCATTCGTCCAAGTGAATTTTTTAATCGAACAAAAAATTGGCAATCAGGTTTCAATAGGGTTTTCGAAGAATGAAGAATAAAATTGGAGTGTGGGTGAGAGCGATATGGAGAGGTGCTCTGCTGCCATTAATCCGAC
>AEPR01000374.1 GCA_000195205.2 Oxalobacteraceae bacterium IMCC9480
TTTTGCGCAGGCGGTACTGCCGCCGCAATGCCGGCCCAACTTCGCACTGTTGCGCAGCATCGGTTTTGGCGGCAGCGATGCCGACGTGATTGCGGCGGCGTTTCGCGACGCGCCAGCGATTCTCGCATCGGCCTATTCGGCCGCGACTATGTGGAGCGCCAATGCCGCCACCGTCAGTCCGTCGGCCGACAGCGCCGACGGCCAGGTCCACTTCACGGTAGCTAATCTGAACAGCAAGCTGCACCGCTCGTATGAGCAGGAACAGACCACGCGCACGCTGCGCGCGATCTTTGCCGATCCGGCACATTTCACGGTGCACGATGCCTTGCCGGCGACACCGGCCTTTGGCGATGAAGGCGCGGCCAATCACACGCGGCTGGCGTCCGCGCATGGCGCAGCAGGCGTCGAAATGTTCGTCTACGGCCGGGTCGAATTCCAGCCCGATGCACCGGCCCCGAAACGCTTCCCGGCGCGCCAGACTCTCGAAGCCAGCCAGGCGGTGGCGCGTCTGCATGGCCTGGCACCCGAGCGCACCGTGTTCGTCGCGCAGGATCCCGCCGTGATCGATCTGGGCGTATTCCACAACGACGTGATTGCGGTCGGCAATGGCAACGTGCTGTTCTATCACGCACAGGCGTTTCTCGACGAGCCGGGCACGCTGGCGGCTTTGCAGTTTGCGATGGCCAGTGCCGGCACGCAGCTGGTGCCGATCCGCGTTGCGCGCAGCGAGGTCGCGATCGATGATGCGATCAGCAGCTACCTGTTCAACAGCCAGTTGCTGACGCGGCCGGATGGCCGGATGGCGCTGGTGGTGCCGCAGGAGTGCCGCGACAATGCCGCGGTCGCGCGTTATCTCGATGGGCTGGTGGCCAGCGGCGGACCGATCGCCGAGCTGCTCAGTTTCGATCTGCACCAGAGCATGCGCAATGGCGGCGGTCCGGCCTGCCTGCGCTTGCGGGTGGCACTGACCGGTGCCGAAGCCGCGGCGATGCATCAGGGCGTGATCATGACCGAGACCTTGTATGCCGAACTGGTGGCGTGGGTCGAACGGTATTATCGCGATGCACTGGCACCGGCGGATCTGGCCGATCCGCAGTTAGCGATCGAAGTGATGACCGCGCTGGAAGCGCTGGCAAAAATTCTGCAATTGCCAAACCTCTATGCGGCGAAACAGCGATAATGCGGCACCCGATTCGGCATCACCCAAAAACGGTAGCCTGACCACAGGCACCACAGGTATTACAACAACACGCCATCTACCCAATGGAGAAATTCGCCCCATGAAACGCTTCCTGTTTGCCTTTTCCGTCATCACCGGTTTGCTGCTCGGCCCTGCAGTACAGGCCCGCAGTCTCGATGAAATCAAATCTGCCGGCACCCTCATCGTCGCCACCGAAGGCGCTTACCCGCCATTCAATTATTTCCAGGGCTCGAAGCTGAGCGGCTTTGAAGTCGAACTGGCCGAAGCCATGGTCAAGAAAATGGGCCTGAAGATCGAATGGAAGGCGCTGTCCTTCGATGCCTTGCTGGCCGGTTTGCGGCAGGATCGCTGGGACATGGTGATGGCTTCGTTCGGTGTCACCGAAGAGCGCTCGAAGGCAGTGCTATTCACCAGCCCGTACTACTGCAGCGGCGGCGTGATCGTCTCGAAAGATGCGGCCATCAAGGATGCCGCGACGCTGACCGGTAAAACGGTAGCGGTGCAGACCGGCTCGACCTATATGGAAAACGTCAAGAAGCTCGCTGGCGTCAAAGAGGTCAAGAACTTCCCGCAAGACACCGATGCCCGCTCGGCACTGGTGGCAGGACGCGTTGATGCGTGGGTCAGTGACCGTTTCGTGGTCAAGACCGCAACCGAAAGCAATCCGGGTCTGGGCCTGAAAGTTGGCGAGTACCTGTTCGTTGAACGGATCGCCGCCGCTGTCAAGAAGGGCAATGCGCCACTGGCCGCCGCAGTCGACAAGGCACTCGCCGAAGTGATCGCCGATGGCACCTACAAGGCCATCTCCGAGAAGTTCATGAAAGAAGACATCCGCTGCAAGTCGTAAGCTCACGCTTACCCGCTTGCGACCGGCGACACGATAGTCGGGCTGGCCTTGTTTCTGTTGCGCCAGCCCCTCCCGGGAGAACACCTTGAAAGCAGCATTCACCTTACTGCCGCGGGGCTGGTCACGCCAGCGCCGCAGTGCGGTCACGATAGCCCTGGCCATTACGGCCTTGCTGGCCTTCCTCTGGCTGATGGCGATTCCGATGGCCTGGCTGCCGGAACCGATTGGCCCGGCCGCCCAGCAATTTGCCGAAGGCGCGCGCGTCACGGTCGCCCTGACACTGGTGGCCGGCGTGATCGGCATCGTGCTCGGCATGCTGGCCGCGCTCGGCAAGCTGTCGTCATTCCTGCCTTTGCGCTGGGCCGCCGGCTTTTATATCTGGGCCATTCGCGGCACGCCCTTGCTGGTGCAGGTGCTGTTCGTCTTTCTGGCGCTGCCGGCGCTGGTGCCTGGCCTGCAATTGTCGGATTTCTATTCGGCTGTGGTGGCGCTGGCATTCAATGCCGGTGCCTACAACGCCGAGGCGATCCGCTCCGGCATCCTGGCCGTGCACAAGGGCCAGGCCGAAGCGGCGCGTTCGCTCGGACTGAGTCCGTTCCAGACTTTTCGCGACGTGGTTTTCCCGCAGAGCATGCGCATCGCCTTGCCGCCGCTGGTCAACAACTTCGTGTCCTTGCTCAAGGATTCCAGTCTGGCTTACGTGATCGGCGTGGTCGAGTTGTCGAACATCGGCAACCGCATCCAGTCGGTAACTTTCCAGCCGATTCCGGTGTTCGTCACCGTGGCCGCGATCTACCTGATCCTGACCAGCGTGATGACGCAGATTTCCGGCGCGATCGAACGTCAACTTGATGTGGAGCGTCAATGATGACCGCCGCCAAAACGCCACTGATTCGCGCCGACAAGGTCAACAAGCACTTCGGCCAGTTCCATGTGATCCGCGATGTCTCGTCGGATTTTTATCAGGGCGAAGTGACCGTCATCATCGGCGCGTCCGGCTCCGGCAAGTCGACTTTCCTGCGCATGCTGAACCGGCTCGAAACGCATGACAGCGGCACCATCGTCATTGATGGCATCGAGTTGAATGACAACCTCAAGAACATCGATGCGGTACGACGCGAAGTCGGCATGGTGTTCCAGAGCTTTAATTTGTTCCCGCATCTGAGCGTGCTCGACAACGTCACGCTGGCACCGCGCCGGTTGCGCAACATGACGCGCGCGCAGGCCAATGTGGTGGCGCTGGAATTGCTGCGCAAGGTCGGCCTGGCCGAGCATGCACACAAGTATCCGCACCAGATGTCGGGCGGGCAGCAGCAGCGCGTGGCGATCGCCCGTTCGCTGGCGATGCAGCCGAAGGTGATGCTGTTCGATGAACCGACCAGCGCGCTCGACCCCGAAATGATCAAGGAAGTCCTCGACGTCATGAAAGACCTGGCCCGTTCCGGCATGACGATGATTGTCGTCACGCACGAAATGGGTTTCGCCCGCGAAGTGGCCGATCGCGTGATCTTTTTCGAGAAGGGCGAAATCCTGCACGAAGCACCACCCGAAGAATTTTTCGGCGACAGCGGCAACGACCGTATCCGCGCCTTCCTCGGCAAGATCGGCGATGCCTGAACAGGCGTTGCCAGCACCGCACCAACAACAATAAAACAGTACCAACCCTAGTCCCCTACGGAGAACACCATGCATCTGAAACGCACCCCCCTGAGCACCGCCATCCTGCT
>AEPR01000373.1 GCA_000195205.2 Oxalobacteraceae bacterium IMCC9480
CCTACCCCGCCTCAGCACCAAACCGCTGCTGCACCGACCTCACAATCCCCTCAGCATCCAGCCCGACCCCGGCCAGCAATTGCCCGACATCCCCATGATCAATAAACTGATCCGGCAAGCCCAGATGCAGGATAGGCCGGACCATCCCAGCCGCCGCCAGTGCTTCGGCCACCGCTGAACCAGCCCCTCCCATCAACGCCCCCTCCTCCACCGTCACGATAGCGTCGTGCGTCAATGCCAACTCCCTGACCAGCTCGACATCGAGCGGCTTCACAAAGCGCATGTTGACCACCGTCGCATTGAGACGTTCGCCAGCCACCAGGGACGGTGCGACCATCGTGCCGAACGCCAGGATCGCAACCCGCTCGCCCTGCCGGCGCACTTCGGCTTTACCCATTGGTAGCGCCGTCAACGGCGCGGTAATCGCGACGCCCGGACCGGCACCGCGCGGATAACGCACTGCCGCCGGACCCGGATACAGGTAGCCCGTCGTCAGCATCTGCCGGCATTCGTTTTCGTCGGACGCCGCCATCACCACCATGTTCGGAATGCAGCGCAGAAAAGCCATGTCGTAATTGCCGGCATGGGTCGCGCCATCGGCACCGACCAGGCCGGCGCGGTCCAGCGCAAACGTGACGTCCAGATCCTGCAACGCGACATCATGGATCAGCTGGTCATAGCCGCGCTGCAGGAAGGTCGAGTAAATCGCCAGCACCGGCTTGAGTCCTTCGGTCGCCATCCCGGCGGCAAACGTCACCGCATGCTGCTCGGCGATGCCGACATCGAAGTAGCGCGCCGGGAATTGTTGTTCGAAGCGGACCATGCCCGAGCCTTCGCGCATGGCCGGCGTGATGCCGATCAGCCGCTTGTCCTGGGCGGCCATGTCGCACAGCCAGTCGCCAAAGACTTGCGTGTAGGTCATCTTGGCCGGCACGGTCGCCGGCTTGATGCCGACTTCGGGATTGAATTTGCCGGGGCCGTGGTACAGCACAGGATCGGCCTCGGCCAGCTTGTAGCCCTGGCCTTTTTTGGTGACGACGTGCAGGAATTGCGGCCCCTTCAGGTGCTTCAGGTTTTGCAGCGTGGGAATCAGCGCATCAAGGTCATGGCCGTCGATAGGACCGATGTAATTGAAGCCGAATTCCTCGAACATCGTGGCCGGCACGACCATGCCCTTGGCGTGTTCCTCGAAGCGCTTGGCCAGTTCCAGCACCGGCGCGGGCAGGACTGACTTGCCGACATTGCGGGCCGCTGCATAGAACTTGCCCGACATCAGGCGCGCCAGATATTGGTTCAGTGCACCAACCGGCGGCGAGATCGACATGTCGTTGTCGTTGAGGATCACCAGCAGGTTGATGTCATCGTAGACACCGGCATTGTTCATCGCCTCGAACACCATCCCGGCGGTCATCGCGCCATCGCCGATGATGGCCACCGCATGGCGGTTCTCGCCCTTGGTGCGGGCCGCCAGCGCCATCCCGAGCGCGGCCGAAATCGAGGTCGACGAATGGGCGGTGCCGAAGGTGTCGTACTCGCTTTCGGCGCGACGCGGAAAGCCCGAAATGCCGTCGCGCTGACGCAGCGTATGCATCTGGTCGCGCCGGCCGGTGAGGATTTTGTGCGGATAAGTTTGATGGCCGACGTCCCAGACCAGCCGGTCTTCCGGCGTGTTGAAGACGTAATGCAGCGCGATGGTCAGCTCGACCGTGCCCAGGTTGGACGACAGGTGACCACCGGTTTTCGAGACTGAATCGATCACGAAGGCACGCAATTCATCGGCGAGCTTGCGCAGCTGGTTGCGTGGCAGACGGCGCAGGTCTGCGGGCTGGTTGATTTTTTCGAGTAATGGCATGACTAGGCTTTCCGCTGCACGATCAGGTCCGCGAGATCGCGCAAGTGTCGTGCTTTGTCTCCGAATGGCAGGACGGCACGATGCGCGTCGCTACGTAATTTTTCGGCCAATGCCCGTGAGGGCTCCAGGCCCAGGATCGAAACATAAGTCGGTTTGTGATCCGCCGCATCCTTGCCGGCGGTCTTGCCCAGCGTGGCCGAGTCGGCGGTTGCATCGAGCACGTCATCGATGACCTGGAACGCCAGGCCGATCGCTGCGGCGTAGGCTTCCAGCGCCGCCGTGGCAGCTGCATCCGGCGTGGTGCCGCACCAGGCCCCGAGCAGCACCGACGCGCGCAGCAAGGCACCGGTCTTCAGGCGATGCATCTGTTCCAGCTCGGCCAGCGACAGGTCCATACCGACACTGGCCAGATCGATCGCCTGGCCGCCGCACATCCCGATCGATCCGGCGGCATCGGCCAGCAAGCGCAGCATCGCCACGGCACGCGCCGGTTCGATGTCCATACCGGCCAGTACAAAAAAAGCCTGTGCCTGCAAGGCATCGCCGACCAGCAGCGCGGTAGCTTCATCGTAGGCCACATGCACGGTGGGCTTGCCACGGCGCAGCGCATCGTCATCCATGCACGGCATGTCGTCATGCACCAGCGAATACGCATGGATCATTTCGACTGCCGATGCGGCCCGTGCGACATTGGCCGGCGCGGCGTCGAACAGTTCGGCCGCTGCCTGCACCAGCAAGGGCCGCACGCGCTTGCCGCCATCGAGTACCGCGTAGCGCATCGCCGCGTGCAGGCGCAGCGGCAAGGCGGTGGCTGCGGGCAGGTACTGGACGAGTGCGCGTTCGGCATCGGCCTGGGTGGACCGCATCCAGCCATCAAAACCCGTCATTCGCCGGCCTCGCCAGCGACACTATCGAGGGGCTTGAGCATGTCGCCTTCCAGTACCCGGACCTGACTATCGACCTTGTCGAGCTGGACTGCGCAGAACTTGACCAGCTCGGAGCCGCGCTTGTACGCCGCCACCGATGCCTCCAGCGGCAATTCGCCGGCTTCCATTTGCGCCACCAGTCGGGCCAGCTCTGCCATCGCGTCTTCGAACGAGGCGGGCGTATCTGCAGAAGGAAGTTTTTTTGACATGGCTGGCACGCGTAAAGAGAAGGTCGCCATTTTAGAACAATCCCCACGATGAAGCCGAAAAGTTCCCGCCAGCTCCGGTGCAAGGCCGTTTTACTCTCCGGAAAACCTGCCGACGCGATCGCGACCCGCTCGGGTATAATCGCCGGCTCTGTCCAAGAATTCCCTTTTTCATATGATGAACACAGGTTTTTGCGGGTTCTTTCTCTCTTAGGTTGGTGAAAATTAATTTGGGGGTGGGGATGTCCGATCTGGCTACCAATGCCAAACTGGCGCGCTCCAGCGCACAGCTTCCGGTCAACGTCTACTTCGACGCAAAGTTATATCAGCAGGAAATCCAGCAATTGTTCCGCCAGGGACCGCGCTATGTCGGCCATCAACTGATGGTGCCCGAAGCCGGCGACTTTTCCACGCTGCCATGGGAAAACGAGGGGCGCATGCTGGTGCGCAATGCGCACGGGATTGAACTGCTTTCGAACGTCTGCCGGCATCGCCAGGCCAAGATGCTCAATGGTCGCGGCAATGCGACCAACATCGTCTGCCCGCTGCACCGCTGGACTTACGACCTCAAGGGCGAACTGCTGGGCGCGCCGCATTTTGCCGAAACACCGTGCCTGAACCTGTCGAAGACTGCGCTGCAAAACTGGAACGGCTTGCTGTTCGAGCAGAACGGCTTCGATGTCGCCGCCACGCTGGGCCAGCTCGACGTGATGCCGGCGCTCGATTTCGCGGGCTATCTGCTCGACCATGTCGAGGTCCACGAATGCAACTACAACTGGAAAACCTTCATTGAAGTCTATCTGGAGGATTACCACGTCGAGCCCTTCCACCCGGGCCTGGGCAGCTTCGTCAGTTGCGATGACCTGAAATGGCAGTTCGGCGAACACTTCAGCGTGCAGACCGTCGGCGTCAATCAGGGACTGGCCAAGGCCGGTTCGCCCAAGTACCGCAAGTGGCAGGACCAGGTGCTCAAATTCCGCAATGGCACGGTGCCCGATTACGGCGCGATCTGGCTCACGCTGTATCCGAACGTGATGGTCGAGTGGTATCCGCATGTACTGGTGGTATCGACACTGTGGCCGACCGGCCCGCAAACCACGACCAACGTGGTCGAGTTTTATTACCCCGAAGAGATCGTGCTGTTCGAGCGCGAGTTCATCGAGGCCGAGCGGGCTGCCTACATGGAAACCTGCATCGAGGACGATGAAATCGCGCTGCGCATGGATGCCGGCCGCAAGATCCTGCTGGACCGTGGCGTCAATGAAGTCGGCCCGTACCAATCGCCGATGGAAGACGGCATGCAGCATTTCCACGAATGGTATCGGGCGCATATTGCGTTCTGAGCACTCAATGCAATCGCTCTGGATGCTGCTGGCGACCTTCCTGTTCGCCATCATGGGCGTCTGCGTCAAGCTCGCCTCGGACTACTACAGCATTGCCGAAATCGTCATGGCGCGCGGTGCCATTGGCGTCATTGTCATCGGCGCACTGGTGCTGCTGCGCGGCGACACGCTGCGCACCCGCTTTGCCCGCCATCACCTGTGGCGCGGCACGGTGGGCGTGACTGCCTTCTGGATGTGGTTCTACGCGATCGCCACCTTGCCGCTGTCGATGGCAATGACCCTCAACTACATGGCCCCGATCTGGATCGCCGCGATCCTGTTCACCGGCGGCTGGTGGCGCGGCGTGCGCAGTTTCGAACCCGGCATGATCCTCGCCATCATGGCCAGCTTTATCGGCGTGACGCTGCTGCTGCAACCGGCCATGCATGCGTCGCAATGGATGGGCGCGCTGATCGCACTGGCGTCCGGCATGCTGGCGGCGCTGGCGTATCTACAAGTGCGCGAGCTGGGCAAAATGGGCGAACCGGAATCACGCGTGGTGTTTTATTTTTCATTGACCAGCACGCTGGCCGGACTGGGCGGCGTGCTGCTGGCACCCGGCCCGCTGGCCGATGCCGCGCTGTGGCATGTGCCGTCGACCCGGGGACTGCTGTTATTGCTCGCCATCGGCGGCTGCGCCACGGTCGCACAAATGGCCATGACCCGCGCCTACCGCCTCGGCAAAATCCTCGTCACCGCCAACCTGCAATACACCGGCATCGTCTTTTCCAGCTTCTGGGGCGTGTTGTTGTGGCAGGATGTGCTGGGCTGGAAAGGCTGGAGCGGCATCGCCGTGATCCTCTCGAGCGGTCTGGTTGCGACGTATTACAACACGCGTAGCATCAGCAGCACGGACGTATCGGTGACGAGCTCGGATCCGATTGTCGCGGAGGTTTAGTGGGTTGAAGTTGAAGTTGTAGTTGAAGTTGAA
>AEPR01000372.1 GCA_000195205.2 Oxalobacteraceae bacterium IMCC9480
GCGTGGGCACGATGAAGCCGTGCCCACCCTCCCGTAGAATTTCGGCCCGGGCGGCAGCGGTGTCGCATCCCCTCACGCCGCCATCGCCCGCCGCAACTGTTCAACCAGATCAATGAGTCGCGGCCGCACTTCCCGCACCAGAAAATCCGCCGGCAACGTGAACGCCGGACCGCCGCAATTGATGCTGACCGGCGTACTGCCATCGGGCGGGCGGAACGCAATCGCAATCGCATTGACGCCCGCTTGCCAGTCACCGATCGAGGTGCAACAACCGAACTCGCGGTACTCGTCGAGCGCGCGTTGAACGCCTTCCTGCAAAGCCGGCCAGCCAGCCTCGTCGAGCTCGCGCGCCCGTGCCAGCAGCTCGTTGCGTTCGCCCTGCGGTGCCACGGCCAGATAGGCGCGCCCCATCGCGGTACTGGCCAGCGGGATGCGCGAGCCGACATCCAGGCTCAGTGTCAGCGCCGCCTGGCTGCGGCAATTCTCGATGTAAATCATGCTGAGCCGGTCGCGCATGCCGAGCGACACCATCGCATGCGAAAAGTCCGCCAGCTGCTGCATCGCCGGCCGCGCCAGCTGGCGCACGTCCAGCCGGCTCAGCATCGCGCTGCCGAGCGACAGCGTGGCTGTGCCCAGCCGGTACTTGCCAGCACCTTCGTCAAATTGCAGATAGCCCAGTTTGGTCAGCGTGTAGGTCAGGCGCGAGACGGTCGACTTGGGCAGCTTGCTGCGCTCGGCCAGTTCCTGATTGCCCAGCATCTTGTCGCCGGAACGGAAGCACGCCAGCAAATCCAGTCCGCGCGCCAGGGCGGTCACAAAGTGACGGTCTTCCTTGACCACGGCGGGCTTGACGATCTCATGCATTGGCGATGGCCAGCTTGTGCAGTTCGCGTTTGAGTATCTTGCCGCTGGCGGCGGCCGGCAGGCTGGCCAGCGCGATGATCTCGGCCGGCATCTTGTACGGCGACAGGTTGGCGCGCAGGTACTCGTGCAGATGAGCGCGGTCCAGCACCGCATCGGCGCGCAATTCGATGAAAGCCAGCACCTCTTCATTGTCGGCACTGCTGCGTCCGATCACGGCCGACTGCACGATGGCAGGATAGGCATTGAGGACTTGCTCGACTTCGACCGGATAGACATTAAAGCCCGAGCGGATGATCAATTCCTTGCTGCGACCGACGATGGTGACCGCGCCATCGGCATCGATGCGGGCCAGGTCGCCGGTATGCAGCCAGCCATCGGCAGTCAGTGCGTCGGCGCTGGCTTCCGGTGCGCGGTAATAGCCGGCCATCACGTTCGGCCCGCGCACCTGCAATTCGCCGATGCCATCAACATCCTGGATCAGCGTATCGAGCCGGATCTCGATGCCCTCGATGGCCGGCCCGACCGAACAGTCGGTGCGCGGCACGTCCATGCGGGTCTGGCAGATCGACGGCGCGGCTTCGGTCATGCCGTAGCCGTTGTGCAGCGGGATGCCGAAACACGCTTCGAAATCCGCCTTCACCGAGGCCGACAAGGGTGCCCCGCCCGACTGCGCGACCCGCAAGTGCGGTGCCGGCAAACGCTCGCCCGACGCCAGCAATTTGGCATACATCGCCGGCACGCCATGCAGCACCGTCACGCCGTTTTGCTCCAGCGCCTGCGCCATCGCCTGCGGATCGAAGCGCGGCACCAGACTCAAGGCCGACCCGCTGGCCAGCGCCGCCACCAGCAAGGCCGACAGGCCGTACACATGCGACAGCGGCAGCACGCCATAGATCACATCCTGCGGCGTCAGTGCGCGGATCTTGCGGCTGTTGGCACCGATGAACAGCAGGTTGGCATGCGTGAGCATCACCGCTTTCGGCGCACCGGTGGTGCCGGAGGTATAGACCAGCGCGGCCACATCCGGCGCGGCCGGCTCGGCCATGACAGCCGCCTGCAGTGGTCCGAGCATCACCGGCCCGATGCCCTCCCATTGCTGCAATTGCGCGCCGTGCGCCGCGCCATGGTGGGCGGCATCGTCCGAACCGGCACTGAAATACATGGCCCGGCGCGCGCCGGAGTGCAGCAGGAAGTTATCGATTTCGCGCGCAGACAACCGGGCATTGACGCTCGCCGACCAGGCCCGCAAGCGGCTCACGGCGAGGATGGTCAGCGCCAGCGCGACCGAGTTTTCGGCCACCAGAAGGACACGGTCGCCGGGTCGCACGCCGGCGTGCTGCAATTGCTGTACGACGGCATCGACGCGCGCGTCCAGACCGCCATAGGTGACACTGTCATGGCGGTCCTGCAGCGCGATGCGGGTGGCGTGGGTACGGGTGAATGACTGGAAAACCTGATCGATACGTGACATAGCTGAGCTCCGCCGGAGTGAGCCAGCATTCTGCACTGCAGAATCACGATTGACAAGCAAGAACAAATGCAATTGCCGGTTGACAGCCCCGCTCTGCCTCAATACAGTATGGCAACCCAAAAAACATATTCTGCACTGCAGAACACCGGAGACCAACATGTCCGAGTCAACCAATTCCGTCCCGACGCCTGCGCCACTGGTCGGCATCATCGGCTGCGGCGTGATGGGACGCGGCATTGCGCAGATCGCCGTGCTGTCCGGTGCGACCGTTTTTCTGGCCGACGCCGGTGCCGGTGCGGCCGCCGCTGCCAGCCGCACGCTGGCCACCACGTTCGCCACGCTGGTCGCCAAAGGCAAGCTGCAGGAAGACCACGTCAGCGATGCGCTGACCCGCCTGCATGTGTGCGGCGTACTGGCCGACCTGGCCGATTGCGATGTGATCATCGAGGCGATCGTCGAAGACCTCGCCGCCAAGAAGACCCTGTTCGCGACGCTGGAGACACTGGTGCGTCCCGACGCGATCCTGGCATCGAATACCTCGTCGCTGTCGGTCACGGCGATTGCCGCCGGCCTGCAGCATCCGCAACGCGTGGCCGGTTTTCACTTCTTTAATCCGGTGCCGCTGATGAAGATCGTCGAAGTCATAGGCGGCATCCTGACTACCGAAACAGTCGTCACGCAATTGCTGGCACTGGGCCGGCACTGGGGGCACACGGCCGTGCGCGCCAAGGACACGCCGGGCTTCATCGTCAATCATGCGGGACGCGGCTTCGGCACCGAAGGCTTGCGCATCCTGGCCGAAGGCGTGACTTCGGTGGCGTCGCTGGACCGCATCCTGCGCGACACCGCCGGCTTCAAGCTCGGTCCGTGCGAACTGATGGACATGACCGGACTCGATGTCTCGCATCCGGTGATGGAATCGATTTATCGCCAGTATTACGACGAGCCGCGTTTCCGGCCGCAAGGCCTGACCCGGCAAATGCTGACGGCCGGACTGCTCGGCAAGAAGACCGGGCGCGGCTTCTATGCCTACGATGACAACGGCAAGAAAGTCATGCTCGCCGAACTCGCCGTCCTTCAGGCCGAGCCAGGCGCAGTCTGGCTGAGCCGGGCCGAGCCGGCATTGGCGGAGCGTTTGCTGGCGGCCGGCTACGCCGTCGAATCCGGCGTCACGCCATCGGCGCAGGCGCTCTGCATCGTCACGCCGCTGGGCCAGGATTGCACCGACTGCGTGGTGCAGCAAGGCCTGGACGCGCGCCGCACGGTGGCTATCGATGCACTGTTCGACAGCCCGACCCATCATGTGCTGATGACCAATCCGGCCACCGATCCGGCCTATCTGGCACGGGCCTGCGGCCTGTTTGGCCGCGACGGCGCGCGCATCAGTGTGCTGCACGACAGCACCGGACTGGTCGCGCAGCGCGTGCTGGCCCAAATCATCAATATCGCTTGCGACATCGCCCAGCAAGGCATCGCGCTGCCGGCTGACATCGACCGCGGTGTCGTGCTGGGCCTGGGCTATCCGCAAGGACCGCTGGCCTGGGGCGACCAGCTCGGTGCCGCCACCGTGCTGCGCATCCTGCACAATATCGAACGCCTCAGCGGCGATACGCGCTACCGGCCAAGTCCGTGGCTGCAGCGTCGTGCTGCACTCGGTTTGTCGCTGTTGCACGCGCCCGCCTGATTCCGATCACACTCGACCCTATTCACTTTTTCCGAGGACTACCATGAAAAAATCCGCACCTTTCCACTGGGACGATCCGCTACTGCTGGATCAGCAATTGACCGATGAAGAACGCATGGTGCGCGATGCCGCGCACGCGTATTGCCAGGACAAGCTGCAGCCGCGCATCCTTGAAGCCTTCCGTCACGAAAAAATGGATGCATCGATTTTCCGCGAGATGGGCGAGCTCGGTTTGCTCGGCCCGACCATTCCGGAAGAGTACGGCGGTCCCGGCCTGAACTATGTCTGCTACGGCCTGATCTCGCGCGAAGTCGAGCGGGTCGATTCGGGTTATCGCTCGATGATGAGCGTGCAGTCGTCGCTGGTGATGACGCCGATTTTCGAGTTCGGCACCGAAGACCAGCGCCAGCGCTTCCTGCCCAAACTGGCGACCGGCGAATTCATTGGCTGCTTCGGCCTGACCGAACCGGACCACGGCTCGGATCCCGGTTCGATGGTGACGCGTGCGCGCAAGGTCGCCGGCGGCTATGCGCTGACCGGCAGCAAGATGTGGATTTCGAATTCGCCGATCGCCGATGTGTTCGTGATCTGGGCCAAGGACGACGAAGGCGCGATCCGCGGCTTCATCCTTGAAAAAGGCATGGCCGGTTTGTCGGCACCGGCAATCCACGGCAAGTTCGGTTTGCGCGCATCCGTCACCGGCGAGATCGTCATGGACAACGTGTTCTGCCCCGAAGAAAACGCCTTCCCCGATGTGCGTGGCCTGAAGGGTCCGTTCACCTGTCTGAATGCAGCGCGCTATGGCATTTCATGGGGCGCACTCGGCGCGGCCGAATCCTGCTGGCATATCGCCCGTCAGTATGTGCTGGACCGCAAGCAGTTCGGCAAGCCACTCGCTGCGAACCAGCTGATCCAGAAAAAACTGGCCGACATGCAGACCGAGATCACGATGGCGCTGCAAGGCGTGCTGCGCCTGGGCCGCATGAAGGACGAAGGCACGGCGGCGGTTGAAATCACGTCGATGATGAAGCGCAATTCGTGCGGCAAGTCGCTCGATATCGCGCGTGTCGCGCGCGATATGCTGGGCGGGAACGGGATCTCGGACGAGTACGGCGTGATCCGCCACATGGTCAATCTGGAAGTGGTCAACACCTACGAAGGTACGCACGACATTCACGCGCTGATCCTCGGCCGTGCGATGACCGGCATCCAGGCATTTAGCAGCTAATCTTTTTTCGAGACCCGCATGGATCTGAATTTCAGCAACGACGAGCAGGCATTCAGGCAGCTTGTACGCAATTTCATTGTGCACAATCTTCCTGACGATATCCGGCACAAGGTCACCCGTGGCCTGAGCCTGGGTCGCGATGATTATCTGCGCTGGCAGCACATCCTGCACGCGCAGGGCTGGGGTGCGCCGTCATGGCCGGCCGCGTTCGGCGGGCCGGGCTGGAGCGCCACGCAGCAGTATATTTTTGACGAGGAATCTGCCGCTGGCGGTGCGCCGCGCGCGGTGCCGTTCGGCCTGAAAATGGTCGCGCCGGTGCTGATGCAATTCGGTTCGCCGGAGCAGCAGAAGCGTCATTTGCCGAAGATTCTGGCGGGTGAAGAGTGGTGGTGCCAGGGCTACTCGGAACCTGGTGCCGGCTCCGACCTGGCCTCGGTAAAGAGCAGTGCGGTGCGTGATGGCGACGACTACATCGTCAATGGCCAGAAGACCTGGACCACACTGGGCCAGTATGCCGAGTGGATTTTTTGTCTGGTGCGAACCGACCCCGACGTCAAGCCGCAGCGCGGGATTTCATTTCTGCTGATCGACATGGCGTCACTTGGCATTACGGTGCGTCCGATCATCACGATGGATGGCGCACATGAGGTCAATGAAGTCTGGTTCGACAATGTGCGGGTACCCGTGACGAATCTGGTCGGCACTGAAAACCAGGGCTGGACTTACGCCAAATTTTTACTCGGTCATGAACGGACCAACATCGCCGGCATCGGCATCGGCAAGCGGGAACTGGCGCGATTGAAGCGTGTCGCGGCACAGCAAATCAAGCACGGCAAACCGCTGCTGCAAGACCCGCTATTTGCCGCCCGCATCGCGCAAATCGAGATCGACCTGATGGCACTGGAGATCACCAACCTGCGCGTGCTGGCCGCCGAAGCCGAGCGCCGCACGCCGGGTCCGGAAGCCTCTATCCTGAAAATCAAGGGCACCGAAATCCAGCAGGCGATCACCGAACTGCTGGTGCAAGCGGTCGGACCGTACGCCTTGCCGCTACGGCGCGATGCGATGGCCGAGGGCTACGACGGCGAGCAGGTCGGACCCGATGACGCTACCGCGCTGGCAGCCGGTTATCTGAACATGCGCAAGCTGTCGATCTACGGCGGCTCGAACGAAATCCAAAAAAACATCATCGCGCAAATGATCCTGGGACTCTGACATGGACTTCACTTTTCACGACGAGCAGAACATGCTGCTCGAAACGACGCGGCGCTATCTCGGCAAGGACTATGACTTTGCGAAGCGCCAGCAAATCATTGACGGTTTTAGCGCTACGGCCTGGCAGGGCTTTGCCGACCTCGGGCTGCTGGCCTTGCAGGTGCCGGAAGCCGATGACGGACTGGGCGGTACGCCGGTCGATACGCTATTGGTGATGACGGCGATGGGCGAAGCGCTGGTGCTGGAACCCTACCTGGCCAGTGCCGTGATGGCGACCACGCTGATTGCGCAACTGGGCACTGCGCAGCAGCGTGCAGCGCTGCTGCCGGCGCTGCTCGATGGCAGCCTGATTGCGGTGCCTGCGCATGATGAAGCCGGAACGCGTTTCGACTGGACTCACATTACGACGCGCGCCACGCCGACGGCGGATGGCTTTGTACTGAATGGCCAGAAATGCCTGGTTGCTCATGCCAGCTCGGCGCAGTTGCTGCTGGTCAGTGCGCTGCTGCCGGACGATCGCATCGCGGTGTTCGGCGTGCCACGCACCACGCCTGGCATGCGACTGGTGTCTTACCAGACCGTCGATGGCGTGCCGGCGAGCGAGGTCTATCTCGACCAGGTGGTGGTGACTTCAGACGCGCTCTTCGATCACGCCGGAACGGCACTGGCCGACATGCGTGACCTGGGTCTCGCCGCTGTCTGCGCCGAAGCGGTCGGCATCCTCGACAAACTGCTCGCCGCCACCGTGTCGTATGCCCGCGATCGCCAGCAATTCGGTGTCGCCATCGGCAAATTCCAGGCCCTGCAACACCGGATGGCGGACATGGTGCTGCATTGCGAACAAGCCCGGTCAATGAGTTTTCTGGCGGCAGTGCGTTGCACCGATGCCGACCTCGCGCAACGTGCGGCGGCGCTCTCGGCCGCCAAGGTCGTGATCGGCCAAGCCTGCCGGTTTGTCGGGCAACAGGCAGTGCAATTGCATGGCGGGATGGGCGTGACGGACGAGCTGATCGTCAGTCATTACTTCAAACGGCTGATGGCCATCGAGTTGCAGTTCGGGAGTACGGACCAGCATCTGGAAGCGTTTGCGGCGCAATTGAAGGCCGCCTGACCTCCCCACTCACACTGTCATTGCATTGCGAGCAATCAGGTTGCGTGCAACCTTCATCGACACCGGCAAGCACCGTATTTTTTCTTCCGGATGACCGGAAACTGCATCTCACATCCGCCCGGCGCGACCATCTGACGGCGCGCCAGGCGGAGCTTGCCATAGCTCCACCAGCGCAGCATTCCTTTCCCGCACAAGGAGCTACGTCATGGCAGAGGCCAATTCGATTCCGTCCGAATCGCACTACGGCAGTTTTTT